>JANPLP010000688.1:0-4258 GCA_031426595.1 Planctomycetia bacterium
CTCGCGGGTGATGATCAGCATCCCACCAGAGCCACACGTCGGATCGTAGATGCTCAGGCCGGGTGTTGGTGCGAGCATTCGGACCATGAGCCGTATGACATCGCGAGGGGTGTAGAAGTCACCACCTTTCTTACCCGCCGACTCGGCGAACATATTGATAAGGAACTCGTAGGCTGAGCCGAGCAGATCGGAGAATTGGAAGTCCTCGCTTCGTAGACGGTATTTGGTGAAGTGTCTGACGAGCTCTTTGCAGGCTTCGTCAGAGACGATTCTCTTACTGCTCTGCATCCGCATGAAGCTGATATGGTCGAGCACGTGCTCAAGCGAGCTATTGGCCTCTGAAAGCGCGGCGAGAGCCTTGTCTAGGACGCTGCCACAGGCCACGTCGGCATCGTTAAGTTTCTCTTGCAGATACGGCCATCGAGCCGGTTCGGGAACAAAAAAGTCGTCGTAGTAGTCCGGGTTGTCGGCGTGCTTCGGAGCGATTTTCTCGCGGGCTTGCTCGAAGACATCCGAGCAACGTCTCAAAAACAGCATCCCGAAAATAAAGTCTTTGTATGTGGCAGCATCCATTCCTTCGCGACGCAGGATGTCGGCTGCGGCATAAAGATGACGTTCAAGTTTCGCAAGTGATAGCTTTGCCACTGGCAATCAGTCCTTAGGCTATTTGGAGTTGTCTTTTTTCGTAGGCTTTGCGACCCGCACCGAGACACACTCCAGGAACTTGTCCAGATCGTTTCGTTTGAATAACCGGTATCCATTCGCCGGGTTCTTGTGCATCGGAATTTTGCCAGCCTCTGCCCACGCTCGAACGGTCCCTTGAGAAACCCCGATTATCTCCGCCGCTTCGGCGACCTTAACGTACTCGCTTAGTCTTGTTTTCATTATGCAGTCCTGCTGAACCCTGAGTCGAAGCACCAAAGTCTACCGAAGTCTACAGGGTTTTGATAGCATGGGCAATGATGATGCTTTGACCGTAGCGAATGGTCGTGACACGTTTGGTCACGAATCTAAGTTGGAATCTGCACTTTTTGGTTTTTCGTCAGAGACGCGAAGGGGAGATCGGTGGTCATGGAAGTAGATGGACTGATGAAAGAACAGAGTTCAGGCACTTTGGCTGTGCTTCTGTTTGTCGGTAGCGACGAACCGCTGCCTTCCACCGTCTTCTACCAGACCAGCGGCGACTCGATGGCTGTCGAGCTCTGCAAACTAGAAGCGAACTATTTCTTTCGCGCTCCACAATGGGGCCGAACAAAAAGCTTGCTTCGCCGGACTATGCATCGTATTTGCCAAGTACGCCCAAACTATTTCGAGATACGCCAATGTCGCTAATCCTTCCCAACTACTTGTTGAATTCTCCGCGACAACAGGGCACTATCATTGGTCATCACCTATCCCATTCCATGCTGACGGGCCAATCGGTTCAGTTATCGAGCCTAGTACAACGACTTGCACTACTGAAGCGCGACGACGTCATCCGTCAGGTGGTCCACCTTCTGCAAGTGCTTGAAATCAACCATGCAAGCATACTTGATTTTCAGCGGGAATTGGCACCTTACTATTTCTCTTCCGAACGGCTGAAACAGTTCAACGACTATGCATTGCAGAATCCCTATGCAGTGGCTTTTCACAAACAGTCCTTGTGGTTTGTACTGCAGTTCGCTGCCATTACATGTTCAGATGAACAAGAATCAATCGGTGAATCTAAGCTGCGAGAATCAGTTGGCGACTGTGTGCTATTAGCCAACGAGTTTCTAGACGATGGAGAGTTTCCAGCAGATGCAATCGAAAATGATGAGAAACTTGATGAAACCATAACTGCGATATTGCTTCCGATTCTTGAAGTCGGGAATGAGCGTTCGAACATCTTCGACTTCGCCAGATTTCAGCGACTGTGGTTTGATTTGCCAAAGACAGAGCGTTTTCGTCAAAAGACTCAATCGCATCCGATGAACACTGATTGGCACGCGGTCTTCGAATCGGCCTATGGCATCAGCATTTCAGATTTTCGAATGATTTGTGCGATCTGTGTCAGCTTTTTCATCCCGGACGAATCCCGCCCAACTCCAAAACGATTGGAAATGGATAGTTACTTCGGAACAGGCAAAGTGAGACAACTGGCAGAGGCCGTATTCAAACTAATCGCTCAAACTCCTAACGAGTTGGCCCTAAGCTTGATCAACCAGCCGCGGCAGTCGTGGTCGCGAGATTTCAACGCTTTGAGAAAACGACCACTGTTATGGGTCGGTGAAAAGCTACTTGCCTGTCCGCAGCAAAGCTTTTTGCTTGGCCGACTCAGTGACGGCATTTATTGGGATTTGGTCGCAGCTTACGGCAAAGACGGTGGCAAATTTAGAACGTGCTTTGGCGATGTTTTTGAACTGTACGTTGAAGACTTGCTCTTAGGTTTTTTGAGCGCGAGTGACCTCCTCGTTCGAGAGCTCTATCCCAGTCCAAAATTCCAAGGAACGAATGATCAGCTTTGTGACTTCTACATCGACTGGTCAGACTTGGTTGCTGTCACTGAAGTAAAAGCGAGTCTACTGACACCGCATCAAAAATACTCCGGCAGCCATGAGACACTTCTCAGAGGAGTTGACTCGCAGATTGGTAGCCGCGAGAAGGGCATAGGACAGCTTGCATCATCGATATCGAAGCTTATTGACGGTCATAAGGTCTTCTCGAGTGGGCGCGAGATAACCCCCGTCGAGACCGCAGGGTTTCTCCCTATCATTGTGACTTACGAACCATTGTTTGCATTCCATTCTGTCCAGCGGATGATGCAACGAAAGTTTACAAGTATTCTCTCCGCCGCTGCGCGGGCTTCGGGACGTGTTCTTCCTTTGCTAATTTTGTCCATTGACGACCTCGAGCTCTTGCAGGGACTAAGCGGTGCGGAATCAGCTAAAAATGTTCTTTTCAAATACGCGGAACACTTGAAAGACAGCGCACAAGATCGAACGGGAACGTTCAACAGCTTCATTTGGGACCGTTACCCGAAAGCAAGAATTGCTGACGACAATGACTTACGAGTGCAGTCGCAAGCTCTAATGAATCAGGTGATGGAGGATTTTCAGAGGATCAGTGGAGAGGGCGAGTGAACGTAACTCCTGAGGAAAGGGATGGCAGAATCAAAACTTAATCGTGTGCAGCCTGACTTATCGGTCGAACTGTAAATTGAGTGAGGCTTGTTAAATAAGACTTCTCTGTAAAACAGAGAATCTGAGAGTTGTAGACGAATTTGCGCGGTCGGAAGTGGCTTCCCATGAAGAATCGCATATCCTTGTCATCGGGACAAAGTTCGCCGAGAAATTTGTCGCGAATGCTCTGTGCAGCCGCTCGGCGATCAACCACTCAGTCCACTGGCAGCAAGAGCTTTTGCATAGGCTTCATTGGCCAGCAACTGAGATTCGTAAAGGGATACAACTTCCAGAGCAGCAACCCAGGGGTTCTTGTTAAACTTAACCAATAGTTTGGTATACGCGATAACTCGAACCTCTTTCACATAAGTCTTGTACCAAGCTATGGCCTCCTCGGGTACGCTCAACAAAATCGATTGCTGCAATACAGTTGGCGTTCCCACACCCGTGTTAACGGTAACCAAGTAGTTTGCAAGTCGGACAAAATCTTTGTTGTGCGAATCAAATTCCGCTTTCAGAACCCCGATTATCGCCTCGGCCTTTCGAATATCCGACACTACCTTGTCCCAAACGGCAAGATTATTCACCTTGGCTTTTTCGCTCAGCACTTTGAGTGCGACAGAATATAAAGAATCAGTGATTGGATTTTCGGGCAAGAAGTTTCTTATCCATTCCCATGTCATTTTATGTGCTGGGACAATAAACGTTTCCTCCGAATCAATTCTTCTGTCCGGAAAAACTATGTTGCCGTACGACCCGTTTCCATCAGGTAAGCCACTAACTGTGAGATCTCCTCCAACAGCGAGCGCAACTTCGGCGTTTATCGGATAGGGATTTGCATTTTGGACGACAACCGAAGCACTGATTTCATGTCCGATCAACCATTTCGTTGGGGCCACCAGGAAAACTTGAGGAGCCACGTAACCAAGTGCTATCAAAGCCTGGTTGTTTCCCTCATGGATTTCCTGCACGGCATTGGAAAGATCGCCAATGGCTATGAGGTAATCGATCGTTTCTCCGTTTGGCGGTATCGGACGAGCATTATAGAATTCCGACTTACGAATCGTCTCTTGGTGAGATCCAGGAGTGATATTGGCTCCGAATGATGCGGCGGTACT
>JANPLP010000689.1:0-2711 GCA_031426595.1 Planctomycetia bacterium
CAGACCGCGGCCACTTTAGACCGGTTCAGGATGATAAGCGTCGATGACCGTCTCGAGAACGTTTAGCAACTGAGTCAAACGAAACGGCTTGTACAGCAGCGCTTTCGGATGCAATCCAGCCTGTCGCGCCTTCACGATTGAGTGGCCGGGGTCGTAACCGAACCCAGTCATCAATACCATTGGCACGATGTCCACGATCTTTTGCAGTCGCAACATCAGTTGGTAGCCGCTGTAGTCGGATAAGTTGATCGCTGAGATCACGACATCATAAGCCGCATTGACGCGACTGGCCCGAAACATGGACACCGCTTCGTCACCGTAGTGAGCCGTTTCGACAATGCAGCCATAGCGCTCTAGCAACGCATGGGCGTCGTTGAGCACCGAGTCATCCGCATCGACCACTAAAATCCGCTTACCACGCACTTTGTTATGCAACTGCTGGGTGCAACCGGCTGGAACCGCTTCAACCGGCGCCATCCGCTGACCGATCTGCTGAATCACGCGACGAATATCGCGCGCGTTCTGAAGAATCCGTTGCAACCGATCGACGACTTCCGGATCGTGTCCAATATACTTTTCAATGATATTTACAGCATCATTGAGGATGTGATCGACCGGTAGAGCCACCGCGCTGTGAATCGCTTCGCAGCTCTGCTGTGCCGCGTTGTTCTTTTGCGCTACCAGCAATTCAAGCGTGTTGAGCGACACTGCCACATCGCGAGCGAAAATTTCCAAGAACTGCATATCTGAAGTGGTGAACGCTCGAACCTTGTTGCTCTCAACGTTGATCGTCCCAATCACCACATCATGCAAAACTAAAGGCACCGTCAGAGAACTGGCGGCGCCTTTGAAAGCTTCTAAATAAAGGGGATCTTGGCTGGCGTCTTCACAGAGATAGCTGCGTCCAGTTGACGCCACATAGCCCGTCACGCCATTGCCCTGAGGGCTCGCATACAGCTTCCGATCCGCCGCTTCCTGATCGATGCCCACACTCAGCAAAGGAATCAAGTTGTTGTCTTGCTCAAGCAACCGGACTTCGACAATCTCAACGTTCAACAAGTCAGCGGTGTAATGGCGGATGTTGTCTTTCAGTAGATCGATGCGCGACTGAGTATCCATCGCGAAGATCTCATCGGGCTTCAAATCGGTCAGTCGCTGTCCGGCTTGATGAATGGCCGCCAACTTATGCTGCTGATGAATCTCAGCCGTAATGTCGCTGACCGTAGCAACCAGCGCGGCCTGATCCGTGGCGGCATCCGTCAGCGGAGCCACGTGGACTTGATAGTAACGGTTATCCTCCGATTGCAATGTACTGCTGCTCGGTGAACCCGTTGCGAGCGCCGTATGGAACGGGCAAAAATCTGGCCCCATGATCTGGGTATTGCCGAGCGTCGCGTAAAAATTTTGACCGAGGACTTCGTCGAGCGGCGACCAATTGCGCAAACGACCATTCGCCCACGTGACAATCATCTCTGCGTTGACGAGCGCCACTCCATCCGGCATTCCATCGAGAATTCTTTCGCTTTGCAACAAGCGTACGACACTCTCATCCGAACCGACTTGCTGCCCGTCCAGATAAACGCCAGCGTAATCGTTACGAGCCAACCGCGAGATGGCGTCGAGTGGCGTTTCGACGAACTCGATATCTGTGTTGCTCTCCAAAGACTGCTGAACGGGTGTTTGGCCCGTACTGCCGATCCAGAGTATTCTTGTTTTGGTACTCAACCCACTGCTCCCCGCTTGGCGTTGCATGCGCAAGCCGCGAACGCTCAAGGTGGCCTCGAACCCACGCGGTTCGAAGCGGCCGAAATTTAGCGAAAACGGATTCGTGCCCAGTTATCAATCGCCAATGCTGTGTATCGTAAGTATAGGACTCAGTTCCAGCTATATCAACGGCAAGGTTTCGAACTTTAAGTACCAAATGCGCTGGTGGAGTTCGGTTAATTCTGCAACGTGTACCATCAACTCCCCGTTCATTTCACAATATTATTTTCAAGCAGTTTCAAGGGTCCGTGCGCACGTCTTAACGAGCAGCAATACGCTTGAAAGGGATGCTTATTTCCCTAGATCATTAATACAGCCCAAGTCCGGACCGCTAAGGTGGTTCCCAGCTTAAATCCTCGAATCGAGATCACCCATGCTTGCGTGTTTACGCCAAAGTTTGGCAGCGGTTATTGCTATTTCTAGCGTTGCCTTTGTACCTGCAATTGCGAATGAACCGGCGATCCTTCGCCTGATGACTTACAATGTTCATCATTGCGAAGGCACAGATGGAAAGCTGGATATCGAACGAATCGCCAAAATCATTCAAGATCAGCAGTGTGACCTCGTCGCTCTTCAAGAGCTCGACCGCAACACTTCGCGCAGCCAACAGGTCGATCAGCTCTCCGAGTTGGCTAAGTTGACCGGAATGCAGCCGTTTTTTGGGAAATCAATTGACTATGCAGGCGGCGAGTATGGGGTCGGAATTCTTTCGCGCTTGCCTGTTGTCAAACATAAAACAACTAAGTTGCCATCCGGCGCGAAGCGAGAGCAGCGAGTGGCACTGGAGGTAACTGTTCAGCCGGCCGAGGGTAAGCAGTTTGTCTTCGTGTCGACGCACTTGGATCACAGTTCAGGTGAGCACGATCGTGAAAAGCAGACCGCAGCGTTGATTGACATGTTCAGCGACCCAGAACTACGAGCCATATTGGCGGGGGACTTTAATGCGC
>JANPLP010000690.1:0-5368 GCA_031426595.1 Planctomycetia bacterium
GAACTCCGAATGATCGAGGCTTACGAAATCAGCGAATATGCGGGTCAGCTCAGCCACGCAAACAAAGCTCGGCTGTTCCCGGGAATGTTAGTTTGAAAAACCATCTGTGAATCTGGCGCGCAAACAATGTCGATGCAAAGCCCCTCCGTCGACGGCGCTTTCTGTGGCTGCATGTCAAGCACCACTGGCTGAATTCTAACTGTGATTGATCGACGCGTTTTCTTCACCACTTGACGCAGCTTGGTAGACGCTCATACTCGGCAGGACAGAGAGTGAAATTGGAACGTAGGCGGAAGAACATGCGGACTTCCGTTCTTCCCATCCTGGTTTTGTTACTTACGTTGAGGTTTTGATAAATGCGACGAGCCAAGATTACGATTGTTGGCGCTGGTAATGTCGGTGCAACCTGTGCTCATTGGTGTGCGGCAGGCGAATTGGGCGACGTAGTGTTGTTGGATATCCCCGCCACCGAGAACATGCCCAAAGGTAAGGCTCTCGACCTGATGCAAGCCTCGCCGATCATGGGATTTGATAGTCGGCTCGTCGGCACCACCAGTTACGAAGATACCAAAGACAGCGATGTGGTCGTTGTCACCGCAGGAATCGCTCGCAAACCCGGCATGAGCCGTGACGATCTGCTCAGCACCAACGCCAAGATCGTCACCTCAGTGGCCGAAGAGATCAAGAAGAGCTCACCGAACGCAGTTGTCATCGTCGTCAGCAATCCGCTGGATGCGATGGTGCAGCAAGTCCTCAAAGTCACCGGCTTTCCAGCCAATCGCGTGGTGGGTCAAGCGGGTGTGCTTGACACGGCGCGCTATCGCGCCTTCTTGGCTATGGAACTTGGCGTTAGCGTTGAAGATATCTCCGCCCTGCTCATGGGCGGCCACGGCGATACGATGGTGCCAATGCCAAGCTGCACATCAGTCGGCGGTATTCCTATTCAGCAACTGATTAGCTCCGAACGTTTGGCTGAGATCGTCGAGCGAACGCGGTCAGGCGGTGCAGAAATTGTTTCACTGCTAAAGACCGGTAGCGCTTACTACGCACCTGCCGCAGCCACCGCACAAATGGTCGAAGCGATTGTGCGAGATAAGAAACGATTGATTCCTTGCGCCGCGTATTGCGACAAGGAATACGGTGTCGGTGGTTACTACGTCGGCGTGCCCGTTATCTTGGGCAGCGGCGGCGTTGAAAAGATCGTTGAACTCAAATTGACTCAACAAGAACAAGCTGACTTTCAGAAGAGCGTCGATGCCGTCAAACAGCTTGTCGCTTCTATGCAGCAACTCCTTTCGGCATGATTATAGCTAGCATCAATTATCGAATTGAGTCCGTTGCGGCGTTGTTTCGCGAGTTGACGTTGACGAACACGACGCAAGTACATAAAACCGCTTTCAGTTGCTGCCCAAGGTGAAATACCAAGTACAAAACCTCGAGCAGCGACTGCCGAATGGAAACGGTATCAAAGCACGTTCGCTAAAGTTATTCGCGTCGGATTCAAGCCTCATAACGAAGCCGCGCAGCCCCCTTTTCTCCTAAGCGATTGGCGACTAAATGCGCAACCGTCTTGATTGCTCTTCTGCAGACCTTTCGGCACGGCTTGAAAAACTCCATTCGACACTGACAACAACTCCTGATCACCCGCAATCACCTTCTTTCGGATCGTCGATCTCCTTATTCGGACCCGAGCGCTACGAACCGCGATACGAATACCCTCTCATCGTTTGGCTACACAGTTGCAATAGCAACGAGCAAGAACTTGCTCAAGTGATGCCCAACCTGAGCATGCAGAATTATGTTGCCTGCGGGCCGCGAGGCACACGTGCTACCGACCCTTGCGGCAAGCTGTTTCAATGGGGTACGTCTGCGACGTCAACTGCTGTGGCTGAAGAATCCGTCTTCGCTGCCATCGATACTGCCACCTCGCAGTTCTCTGTAGCCCGCGACAAAATTTTTCTGGCCGGCTTTGGCGGCGGTGCCAGCATGGCTTGGCGCATCGGACTTCGCTATCCCGACTATTTTGCTGGCGTCGTAAACATCTGCGGCCAATTCCCAAGCCAACATCAACCGCTCGCTAAACTAGCGGCTGCCCGCAACCTGCCAGCGATGTGGATGTATGGCGAAGAGTCTCAACGCTGCGGCGTGGATCACGTCTGCGAAATGCTTCCTGTTTTGCACTCCGCCCGCTTGTCAGTGCATATGCGACAGTATCCATGCGGCGACGAAGTGCTTACTAATATGCTGTCCGATATGAATAGTTGGTTGATGGAACGCGTGACCAACCAACCCGCTCGCTTCGAAGAGATTCGTGAAGAAAGTTTCTCTCGCAACTGAGTCAGCTTGATATTCAGCTAGAAATGCTGCGCTCGCAATCAGGGCGTTAGCAATCGTCTTGTACAGGTGCTCACTCGGTCGGTGGCCGTAACACCCACTGCACCGTAGCGGTTTGAAGTGAGAGCGCGGAGGGAACCGTGCCAAACGTACTCTTACGAAACCACCATCAAGACCAACTCGCGCCACCTCCCAATCACTTCTGAACCTAGCCACTACGGCAAGTACCGCGATCCGTACATCCACCTTCTTACCCACAATCGTCACAATCGATTTCTTTTACCTGCATCTCCAGTCCATACGTGCCTGACCAAGCAATGATTCTTTTGCCGAGGTCAAGTTACTAACGCACAATTCAACTGCCGATTCAGAACTTGTCTCCAATCCAGTGTGACGCAATCGGCCAGCACGCCTGCACCCTATCTCATGATCTGATCGCGAATCGACAATGCTCTCGAAGAAACATTTGATTATGGCAAGCGCTGGCGGCGCAGTCGTAATTCTGTTTGGAGCTATTTTCACCTACGTCGTCACCAGCGGAACGGGTCCCAAGAAAGACGTTAACCTTGCGCTCGCACTGCTCGACGATGATCGCTGGGACGTCGCCGGCCGAATCGCGCGAGACCTGGATACCGAAGGGGAGATCGACAAAGAAACGGATGCTGGTTGGCACTTCGTTCAAGGCGTTTCCATTGCTAAGTCGGTCGAGGACAAACTCGAGTCCTCAAAGAACCGACAGGAGCTCTGGAAAGCAATCGAGTATCTCGAGAAGTCTCAAGAAATTGGATTTCCACTCGGCTACAAAGGTGTGGGCCAGTATTATCTGGGGCTCAGCTACTTCAATACATTCAAGTGGCCCGAAGCCGTCGAAGTGCTTACCGAAGCGGCATCCCATTGGCCGCAGCGACGCAGCGACGCGCTCAGTATGGCCGTCACCGCTGCGCTTCGCCAACGACCAGTCGACGTCGAATCGGCCCGCGACAGTCTCGCCATCTGGAAGAAGATCCCTGGACTGCACGAAGGCGAGTGGGCTCGCATCCGGCTATGCGAGGCCGAACTTGCATTAGTTGCCAACGACACCGTTCAATGCGAAGCAGAACTCGACAAGATCTCGCCTAAAGCAAAAGAGATCGCTGAGGCCAATCTTATGCGCGGTCGCTGGCGACTCAGTGCGGCGGAAGAAACGGATGACGCCACAAACAAATCAAAATTGCTCGACGAAGCTGAAGGACTCTTCCGACGCTGCGCCCATGCATCCGGAACTCCAAATGAACAGCGACGCCAAGCCACTTACTTTCTTGGTCGCGCGCTACGCGCGAAAGAGAAATTTGATGAAGCACTCAGCACACTGAGCGGTACTCGGCAACGCAATCCTGGTTCTTCAGAAGCCGTCGCCTCGGGGATTGAAGAAGCCGAAATCTTGATGGAACTCGAACGCGCCGAAACCAGCGTAGAAATAGTGCGCCACATTCTGCGCGACCTCGGCGATGTGAAACTGTACAACCAACTTTGGGTCACAGTCGATCAACTGCGCAGCCGCCTGCTGGAACTCGGCCGAAAACTTCGCATGCATGGCGACTACCAACGCGCTATCGACCTTTCAGGTTACTTCCCGCCCGTATTTCCGCGAGCAGATGCAGTGAGACTACAAGCCGAAACGCTTTTTCAGTGGGCTGAAGAATCCGAACAAGAATCAGTCCCCAAAGCCGACTCCCCCAAACATCGCGACGAATTACAAAAGAAGTTTTTCATGGCGGGCCAGTACTTCGAAGAACTCTCGCGTATCGAGATGCGATCAATCGACTATCCAAACCTCGTCTGGAAAGCCAGCGAGTGCTTCCAGCGGGCCAGTGACCTGGAATCCGCCAACCGCTTGTTGAATGAATACCTCAAGTTTGAAGAGCGAACGAAGCAACCACGTGGCTATCTTGCACTTGGCCAAAATCAATTGAATGCCGGCGAATGGCGCAAAGCGATCAAGCCACTCGAGCATTGCTTGAAGGAGTACCCGCAACATCCCATTAGTTACGATGCCCGTCTACTAGCCGCCCGCGCTTACACGGAACTCGAAGAACTAGATGCTGCAACCGAGTTACTCAAGAAAAATCTTTACGATGGAAAGCTGGAACCAACCAGCGAGACGTGGCGTAATTCACTGTTTGAGCTGGGTTCGACCGTGTTCAAACAAGCCGACAAGTTGATGCTCGAAACGCAGCTGAGCCCACAAACGGATTGGGCTACGTTGTCTAAAAAGCTAGAAGAGAGCCACCGGACGTTTCTTGACGCCGTGCAACAACTCAGCGAAGCCTCAGAACGCTGGAAGGAAGACCCTCGCTTTTTTGAAACTCGCTACATGATCGGCAAGTCAAATCGTATGGCTGCTGAATACCCAGATCGCCTAATCAATAGCAATCAAGTCACCATCGATACCGTTCGACGTCAGTTGCTGCAGCAACGTCGCGAACTTCTTGAAGAGGCACTTCGCGACTTCCAGACGCTTCACGCCGATCTAAACGCAATGCAAGAAGAGCGAGGTTTATCTCAGCAACATAAAGCCATCCTGCGCAACAGTTACTTCGGCGAAGCCGATGCGATGTTTGCACTCGGTCGCTACGAAGACGCCATCCTCGCCTATCGCAACGTTGGAAATCGATTTTTGAACCAGCCCGAATCTCTGGAAGCTTTCGTTCAGATCGCCCAGTGCCAGCGCAAACTAGGCCAGAACGAACAAGCCAATCGAACGCTGCTTCAAGCCGAGCAAGTCCTACGCAGGATTCCAGCCGAATACGATGCGCAGTTTCCGATCGTCACACGTTCTTCACGAGCCGACTGGGCTCAATTGATCGGCTGGATGAAGAATTGGTAGCGCAAGCCACTTTGCTACAAACACTCCGCGGCTAACTCGCGAGGGTGCGGCTGCAAAGCCTGCCCAGGCAACGAAGTAAGCACCACGCAGCCGACTTCCCGCACGGGATCCAGATACGCAATCGTACCGGTCGATCCAGTATGGCCGAACGCAGACTCGCTGCAGTGC
>JANPLP010000691.1:0-13614 GCA_031426595.1 Planctomycetia bacterium
CCTCACCAGCAGCTCGTTCAACTATCGCGCAGCATCGGGCACTCTATTCGTGGGAGCTCCGGCGTATGTAAATGAAAAACAGGGGATGCTTGGCGACTGCTACCTCATCGCTGCAGTGGGTTCACTGGGTGTCAGCAATGCTGATTCTGTGCGCAATATGTTCGTCGATAACGGGGATGGAACCTACACGATTCGATTCTATGGCGGAACGTATGGTGCTTACTACAACGCTGACGGATCCATCAGCGAAGGTTTTTCAAACGGCGTCGGCATCGCTGACTATGTCACCGTCGATCGTATGCTGCCTTCCACCTCGAGCGGCGTGTTCGCGTATTCGAATTATGGAGCAAGCCTTACAAATCCTAACAACGTGCTTTGGATCGCTCTCGCCGAGAAAGCCTACGCACAGTGGAACGCGACCGGCAAATCCAATCGGACCGCAGCTAACACCTACGCCAGCATCGAAGGCGGTTGGATGAGCTACGTTAACGCTCAAGTGCTCGGTTACAACTCAACACGATACGCATCTTCGAACGCAGCCAATAAAACCGCGCTCGTCAATGCTCTGGACGCTGGCCGCGCAGTCACCGTCGGAACCACTGGAAACAGCACTCTAATGGTTTCATCCCACGCGTATTCCATCACCTCTTACGATGCTACCGCCGATAAATTCTCCATCTTCAACCCGTGGGGAACTCAACATCCTGCACCGATGACTTGGGCACAAATCCAAGCCAACACGACGTTCTTTGTCGTCGGCAATCCAGCTCAAAGCGTCCCCATCTTTAGCTCTGCGACCGGCGGAATCGCCAGCGTACGAAATGAGTCCACTCCCTTCTTAACCGGCTTTGCGACTTCGCCAGTCACTGAAGCGACCGCCGCCTCCGGTTCTAATTATCTCGCGACCGATGAGCAGCCAACTTTCGAAGAAAGTTCTGCGGATCAATCACTCATCTCACCATCCGCCCTGCCTTTCAGCGACGTTGACCAAGCCATCGAATCCGTTCTCTTTGAATTGGCCGATCACGACTCGGCACCCACCCGCGACGCCGTCGACATGCTGTTCGACATTGATCAGCTCGAAGACTTGCTGCGCGAGTCGCTGTGGCTGTAGCATTGGCCGTCTTGCGAGCGACGCTGATGGAATGGTGTGTGAGTTTTCTTCATTCTAAACCCTGTTAGTTCGAGCTTCACTGTTTTGTATTTAACTGTTTTGTATTTCATTGTGCGGCCGCTCGTTTGTTGGCCGACTGTCGGCGGGGGCACCCTCGGCACACTTTAAGCAGTTAAGTTCAAACCCGAGCATCGCTGCTCGCCCTTCAGCTGATCGAATCCAATCGCGATAAACCAGGGGTGGATCATGCCGGACATGTTGATTGTGGCCGCAAGACAGTTGTGCAACCCAGTGTCCTTCATCGTCGACGTGGTAGCCGGTAATTGCCTTGAGTGAACCAAGTTTGCCGCCGTTCATGGCAATGCACTTCCGCAAAGGAGCATACTTAAACTAGCCGATTCGGCTGAGTGCCTTAGAGACGCAAACGTCAACAACGATGCGAGATGATAGATTCGGGTCGATCGAAATCCCAGCCCTGATAATGATATCCCCCAGCGTCGCATCGCTCTTCACTGCGGCCATGCGAGGCGACGGTACACCGGAACAAGCAACGCGCCGTTCCGACGCCACCTTGGTGGAAACTCAAATTTAATCGCATTTCTCCGGGGCTGGTTTAAGTTGCGAGTGTGGCTCTTTTGGAAGTCATCAGTGAGACGACAACTAATGTGGCGAAGGCGAGCGGAATGGTAACGATCCCGGGCTGATTGAACGGCATGAAACTCGACTCCTTGGGCCAGCCGTAAATGGCGGCGTAGGTATCCCCGGAGAGCAAAATCCAAGCGAGCGAGGTTGTCATTCCGACCACGATACTGGCAATGATTCCTTCGCGCGTTGTACGGGGCCAGAACAGCAGCATGACAAGCGAAGGCAAATTCGCACTTGCAGCCACACTGAAGGCCCAACCGACCAGATAGTTCACGTTGAATTTTTCGAACAAAATGCCGAGTGCGATAGCAATTAAGCCAACACAAACAGCCGAAACTTTAGCGACGCGAATTTGCTCATGCTCAGTAAACTTCATTCCCAGCACGCTGGTCATCAGGTCATACGTCACCGCACCGCTGGCGGCCAGAATCAGACCGCTGACCGTTCCGAGGACCGTAGTAAAAGCAATCGCCGAGATGATCGCGAACAGCAACTCATTAATACTTTTGGCGAGCAATGGAGCGGACATATTGCTGTCGGTTAAGTCCAGTGTTCCACTCGTCATCGCACCCAGCCCAAGATAGAGCGTCAAGATGTAGAACGTCCCGATACTAGCGATACCGACAATGGTGCTCTTCCGCGCAGCGGCTTCATTCTTGACGGTGTAATAGCGAATGAGGATGTGAGGCAGCGAAGCTGTGCCACAAAACAACGCGAGCATAAGTGACAGAAAATTTGCGCGATCGCTCCATTTGTCGCTCCGAATACCCGCGAACATCGAATGCTCTCCGGGACGCAACACGCGGCTTCCATCGGTAGGTTTTTGAAAGAAGACTTTGGTTTTCGAACCATCTTTATGTGTCACATCCGAACTTCCCCAAAGTACAATTTTGCTCTGACGCAACACGCTGAAAAATTCAATTGGGCCCAGCGGTCCTGTGCTCTGTTGCGCATCGGGAAGACTTTCGAGGAAGCCAACTGGGTGGAGCTCTGGCTCACCCTTCTTGGTACCTTTGGGTTGTCCGTTGACCAACTCTTGCCCATTCACTTTGCGGTAAGTCTGAGCTTCGCGCAGCACAACTTGACTATCACCATCTTTGCCCTCAACGGGAAGTTGATTGAAAACAATCACCTCTTCGTTTAACGATGCGCGGATGAACGGAGTTGACTCCCAACCATCGTCAGCAGCCATCGCGATGGCACCGCCAGGCAATTCTGTTCCTGCCACAAGTTTCGATTTTTCAATCGGTCCTATCTTCTTAAATTGATAACCATCAACGCCCCCATTTTTTACTTCAAAGCCTCGCGCCAATAACATCACCGTTAACAAACCGCTGAACGCGACCAGTAACGTACCTTTGATGAACTGCACCCATGTAGTCGAGACCATTCCCGCGGTAACCACAATTAGAATTACAACGGCTCCTACCAAAACAACACCGAACCAATGAGGCCACCCCAGCAAGGGACGGACCAATGCACCTGCGCCAACCATCTGCGGAATCAGGTAAAAGAGACTTACCGCTAGTGTGGCAATACCTGCGGACAGCTTGATACCACGTGACCCAAACTTGGCATCTAAAGCATCGGCGAAAGTGAACTTGCCTAACCGCTTCATCGGTTCCGCAATAACGAATAGCGCTACGATCCAACCCGCTAAGTAACCGATGGAATATAGAAAGCCGTCGTAACCAAACGATGCAATCATGCCGCAAATTCCAAGGAATGATGCAGCCGAAAGATAATCACCGGCAAATGCAACACCGTTCACCACCCAAGGAATCTGACCGTGTGCGGCAAAGTATCCAGCCGACGATTTAGCTCGCCCGCCAAGATAGAAGCTCAGTCCCAACGTGATCCCTACGAAAGTCATGAACACCACAACAGCGGTCAGCGATGGTTCGTAAATCACAGCTTGTCTCCCGATTGGCTCGTTGAGTCCGCAGCGGGGGACGAACAGAGAAAACCATAGACCAGCGCTAAGATCAACGCTAAGGCAATCAAGCCGAATCCCCAGATAATGGCCAGGTTAAGCCCCATGAATGGCACCCACTCAACCCAGCTCGACGCAAATGCGTTTACAAGCACAAAGCCGAGATAAAACACCGAGTAGATCCAGAAGAGCACTAATCCATACTTGGAATTACGAGCTTGGGAGGAAGGAGTGTCCACGTGTTTGGTCTCGAGCGAGAGGATGCTGTTCGGAGGGTCGCATACTAGCGTGAAGGAAGATCGCAAGCAAGCAGGACCGTCCTTCGCTTGCGCTATGTTGAGGCTACGACTTCGCAAAGACTTGTCGCATCAGGACGTTGTCAGCGTTGCGGCTCGATAAGTCCGCGAATTCGCAGCCACTCGGTGGCACGATCGGGCCAAGTTGAGATGACTGAGTTGGGACGTTCGCGGACTCCATAACCATGCCCTCCGTTTTGGTATACATGCAGTTCAGCCGGCACGTTATGTTTCTTCAACTCGATATAGATCTTAGCGGCACCAATCGCGGTCGAAGCGTCGTCATGAGTATGGACAATGAATGTCGGTGTAGTTTTGTCATTTACCTGAATGGGTTCCAGCAAATCGCCTTTCGCATCGAGCACTTGCCACGGATAAATGAGCAACGAAAAAGCGGGCTTGAAGGTCTTTTCGTCTATTGCATCCATCGGGTCATAAGCGGATCGTTCGCTGGTATGCAGAATCGACGCCACCTGCCCACCGGCTGAGAACCCGAGCACGCCGATTCGATCCGCGTTCAGTTTCCATCGGTCTGCGTGGGAGCGAACCACGCGCATCGCCCGTTGAGCGTCTTGCAGAGGTCGTTGCCAAAGCGGTTCTCCAGGCGCTGCGGCCTCTTTCGTGCGATAACGTAAAACAAAAGCGGTGATTCCAATCCTATTGAGCCACTCTGCGGCTTCGGAGCCCTCAAGGTTTGGCACCACATAAGTGAAGCCACCCCCTGGAAGAATCACAACGGCCGCTCCTGTTGGATTGCTCTTCGCGGGATAAACATCCAACGTGGGCCGCCGCACGCCCGCTACGCGATCAATGGGTTTTGATTCGCCCGATTTGGATGCCATCAAAGTTCCGACATCACGACTGGTTTCACTCGGCGCTAAATCGGCCCACACGTCCAGGCGTTCAGGTTCGTCGGCCCAGGTGCTGGTAACGCAGCTCAATGTACTTGCCGTGATTAGACAAATACGAAACCAAGAAGAGTGAGTCATGAAGCGGAACTTGTAGTTGAAAGGTGGAGCCAAAAAGCGGCGGGCTTCGATCGACCCGCCGCCGATTCAAGCCGCGACTACTTGCTAAGCCCCGCTTTGCTGAGCAGGTCTTTAGCTTCGGGTGTGCCAATTTTTTCGCCAATCGCAAGCGCGGCCAGCTTGGCCTCTTCTTTAATCTCAGCCACCTCAGTTGCTTTAATTGCTAACTTCAGGTTATCAAGATTCGGGTAGCGCTTGAGCACTTCGAGCACCAGCTTCTTTTCAGCCGGTGCTTTAGCTATCTCATAAGCCTTTTGGCACATGGCGATTCGTTCGGGTTCTGGCATGGTGAACTGACGAGCGATTCGAATGTAGCCGCGAATGTTTCGAACCTGGAACTTATCCGCGGGGCCACTTGTTGATAGATCGAGCAAAACAGGAGCAGCGTCGATTGTCATCCAATCACCCAGTAAGCGGCTGCTGATATCCTTCAGTGTCGCATCTGAACTCTTGCCCGCCGCACCGACGGCCGCCAGAGCCTTCGTCCCACCTACGTTGGCAAGAATGTCGAGCAGAACCGACTTCACTTCGATCGATTTGCCTTCCATCGCCGCCGCGATCTCTGCAGCGCATGCTTCGCGATCCGGCATCCGAACCGCTGCTGCCTTCAGCGCCTGCTGGGCAGTTTCAGCATCCTCTTTGTGCTTGTTGGAGACAACTTGCGAGATCAGCACGGATAGCTTATCCGCTGGAACAGTCGCACCCAGTGAAGTTAGCGCGGCACTGCGAACTGCTTCGTCCGAACTATCGAGCGCCTTGATCAGTTCATTGGATGCTTGAATACGGCGCTGTCCGACAACTTCGATGAGTGCAACGAGAGTCTTACCCGTGGCAGAAGGAAGGCGTGAGAGAATTTCTTGGCTGATGCTTGCGTCCGGCAGTTCTGACAAAGCGGTTTTAGCATTCTGAGCCAACACGGTATCTGATTCGCTGGCGATCTGCAGCAACACGGGGACGCAAGATGCATCACCCACGCGTCCGAGAGCGTTAATCGCGGAGAAGCGAACCACTTGCTCGCCGCTTGAAGCCGCCTTCAGAATTGCTGCCAGTTCGACGGTGCCCTGACGGTCTGCCATGGCCTGAACCAGAAGAGCCGCCCGTTCGGGTTTCGCTTTAGCCAATTCGACCGCGAGGGCTTGATCCACTTCGCGTCCGGATAATTCACGCGCGGTGGCGAGCGCAATATTGAAGAGCTCTTTCTTCGGTGAATTCAAGTGTTCTACCAACAATGGAATGCCTTCCAGCTTTCGAGTGATGATTGCACCGCGGGTCGCTTCAACAACACGTTGGGCCGGCACGTCGGCTTTGCGAACCGCGTCGTAAATCGCGATTGCTTCGGCTGCCTTACCTTCTGTAGAAAATCGTTCAGCCGCTAACACGAGGCCTTCTGCAACCGCAGAGCGAACGGCGTCAGGAGATTTCGCAAGCGATTGACGAAGCGCATCAGCGGCGGCGGCGTTGCCAATGCGGCCAAGGGCGACTGCCGCAGCAGATGCGACTTCGGCATCTTTGTCTTGCAATCGAGTCTTCAGTGCTTCGACAGCGCCCGCATCGCGACGAACACCGATCGAGTTCAGCGTGCCGACCAGCAAGCGGCCTTTGAGCGTCTCGCTTGCGGCCCGTAGCGCTTCGTCAACTTTGGGACCAGGAATATTCTCTAACGCGATCCGTGCCCAAGAAGAGAGTTGCTCGTTGCTTAGCAACTTTGCTAACTCGGGCGCGGCTTCTGCCGAACCGTAAACAGCCAATCGCTTGCAGGCCATCGCTTTGTCTGCCGCAGGTGCATCACCGGTTAAGATGCCGATCAAGTCGGCTTCTTTTTCCATGGTGGCAACTTGGCCTAAACTTGTCCGATGCGATGCAAGCGCGATCGTCCACGCAGCGACGAAGGCTAGTGAAGTGAGGGAACTTTTATTCATGATTTCATTTCTTGTTTAACTATGTTTTGGTGAGAGGCAACGTCAATCCACGAACGACGCTGCGATTTATGGAGGGGGTTTCGAAGAACAAGTCGGTTACAAACGCCATGGCTCGCGGAGCGCTTCGGAGCGCAGCCGATTCGCGGCTTCATCGTTTATGAACTCGTGTGTCTTCAAGTCCAAATTGACTTGGCGATTGAGGAACAATGCAATGTTGGCTGAGTGGCATGCCATGTGAGCATTGCACGCGGCCACAGCATTACCTTTCGGCTTGCCACGCGATTTCACACAGTCTAGAAAATCGCGTACGTGGTAAGTCGCTGGATAACCACCGATCTCATCCACCGTGCGTCCTGCAAGCAACTCCGGTGAACTCAACACCAACTTGCCGCTGTCACCGGCTTCGACCCAACCAGTTTCTCCCTCGAAGCGAACGGGACAGGAGCCGAGTGGAATCCAACCTTTCTCGCGGAAGATCAATTGAACCCCATTCTCATAGGTCGCTACCAGTTCGCCATCTTTTGGTGGATCATACTTTACCGGCGGAGGGCAATCATCGACCGCCCACTGGCATAAGTCGACGCAATGCGAGCCCCATTCGAGTACGCCGCCTCCGACGAGGCCGCCCCCTTTTTCGAAATTGAAACCGTCAAGCAGCTTAGGATTGAATGGACGCCAGGCTGCCGGCCCGAGGTACATGTCCCAATCGACTTCTTCTTTTTTCGGCGGTGCTTCAGGTACCAGCCATCCGCTCATCATCGCTTGCATGCCCGCTGGATGCGCGTAGACCTTTTTCAACTTGCCAAGTTTGCCGGTACGCGCGAGGTAGCAGGCGAAAGCAAAGTGCGGCAAGTTGCGTCGTTGTGTACCCGCTTGAAAAACCCGCCCCGTGCGTTGAATCGTGTCTCGAAGAATAAGGCTCTGCGCAATATTCTTAGTAACCGGTTTTTCGCAGTACATGTCCTTGCCCGCCTTCGCAGCTTGCATGGCCATCGTGCAATGCCAGTTGGGTCCGGTCGCGATCAAGACTGCATCGATATCTTTGCGATCCAGCAGTTCGCGAAAATCGGTGTGCATGGAACAAGCTTGCGTACCATACTTTTCGTCTGCCATTTTCTTGACTGCAACGCGACGTTTTTCTTTCACGTCACAGACAGCCACGAACTGCACATCGCTCTGCTCTAAAAAGCATCCCAAGTCGTAGGTGCCTCGATTGCCAATGCCTATACCTCCGACGACCACACGTTCGCTCGGCGCTACTGCACCATCGCGACCCAGCGCGGAGGAGGGAATGATTGTGGGGAGCGCAACGGCAGCGCCAGCAGCTGATAAAGTTGTCTTCAAAAATCGGCGTCGATGCAATCGTTTCGTCATTTGAGTCATCGCAAATCTCCTAGTGTTTTGTTCGCTTAACCGCCCGTACACTACTCCGGCGGGTTGTCGTAGATCCAATAACGCACCAGCATACTCCAACGGTATGCGAAAGACCACGCTACGATAGCTGAGGGCTGAACGGCGCAGTTTTGCCTTTTCATTTACAATTTTCGCTTTTTCGAACTGGGCTCCCTAGTGATTGCTAGTCGCCCAGAAGCATAGTCAGGAAAATGGCGGTGAGGTTGGGAATGCTGCTTGTTCCGTCTGGTACTGGCTTACTCTGGTGCTGGCTTACTTGCCGACTGGGTCACCGTTGATGAGGACACTGAAAGCGCCCAAGAATAGAAGAGCACTAAGTGATCGGGTTATCGCATTTTG
This sequence comes from Planctomycetia bacterium, assembly GCA_031426595.1. GTDB lineage: Bacteria > Planctomycetota > Planctomycetia > Pirellulales > Pirellulaceae > Aureliella. The sequence continues at coordinate 8,688 of JANPLP010000691.1, forward strand.
GATTGGAGGTCGGCACTGGGGAATTTTTAGCACCAACCACGATGCGTCGAGCGGGAATAACTGTCCGCCGCCGCAATGGGATTCGCCAGAACTCTTGAGAATCGAATTCCTAACGAAATCCGCTACGACAGTTATTGACCGCCCGCTCCTAAGTTGAGAGCAGGTCGACGATATTCCAGGCTGGTGCATACCACTTGAGCAAAATGCTCTGTCTTGCCAAGCGATAGTCATCGATGGTCGGGACGGCGGAAAAGAAGACGCTAGCTCCCTCTTGTCCCGATTGCCAGAGACTTCGCAGTTGGTCCGTTTCAAAGTGCTGGCGAATGCGATTCCGTAACTGGGGCGCTTCACCAGCGTAGAGGAACTTAGGCCGCTGGCCATCAACTGCGATACCGTACACCCCCGGGCCGTCAGGAATTTGATCGTAGTCCAATTCGCGGAGGCTGACCGCATCGCTAAGTTTGCGTACTTTCAGTTCTTTGCGGAAATTTTCCGCGCGTGTGCGAGCATTCATCCCTTCTTTGCGCAGCTTCATCGCTCCCCAGCGATATTCGAAAGGGGTGTAGCCGGGTGCGAATTGAGCCGCAATAGCGTCAAACTGCGCCGCGATACGATCATCGCACAAGATCTCATCCAAGCTCAGATCGAAACGATCAAGAATCTTACGCCATGCAATCTCGCTGGCAAAAATATAATGAGTCAACTCACTCCAAGGCATCAGCGTTTCTTTAGACGTCGTGATCCCCGCGCGCTTGAACATCCCCGCCTTTCGCAATCGGAAAAGTAACCGGTTGCGATCGCGATGACTTCCTTCGATAGATAGCCGATCGCACTCTCTTTGAAAGTCTTCATTAAGTATCGGATCGACGACTACTCGGTCCACTGAGTAACCACGATTCACGTTCGCAAACGCGTCGACCAAAGCTATCGACGACTCTGGAAACCCTTCTGGAAATCGCGGATCAGCGTTAAATCCAAAGAGCATCTTCTGAGCTGTGCTTTTCTTACTCTTCGTTTCGCCGGTTTTCGGAGCACTCGACGCAGGGTCTTCGGAACCATCTAGTCGATCGCCAACTGCAATACCAGCGAGCCTTGCCGAGCCGCGTGACACATACTCGTTGGACAGTTCAAAACCCAGAAAGCGACGATTCAGTTTCTTAGCCACTGCCAAGGTCGTTGCACTGCCGCTGAAGGGATCCATCACTATGTCACCGACGTTAGAACACGCTTTGATGATCCGCCCCAAGAGCTGCTCAGGCATCTGACAACCATGAAAGCCAGCGCGTTCCTTAAATGTCCCTGCGACCCGCGGGAAGTACCAGGTGTCTTCGTCCGGCAGTAAGCCATCCACGCAATCTTGCGGACGCAGTATAAAAGTGTCGTCCGGCAGTCGCCCGCCACTAGCGGCCCGCGCATCGTTGTAAACCAGTTGTCGCGCCGAAGGAACTTTGATGGCATCAGCATTAAAAGTGAACTGATTGGGGTCGCGAACAAAATGAAATAAGTGCGCATGGGAACGCGTGAACTTCATCTTGCAGTGCACGCCAAACGTGTAGTACCAGCTCACCCAACTGCGGCAATGAAACCCGAGTTTCTGCGCCTCAATCTTCAGCTCGGCTGCGTATTCATCGCCTATGGCCAGCCAAAACGCACCACTGCTGACCAGGACACGCTTCACCTGAGCCATCCAGACCGTGGACCATTCCAAGTATTTTTCCGTGGCGAGACGATCATCGTACTCATCGTACTCGTAGCCGATATTGAACGGTGGATCAGCAAATGCAAGATGCACACAGTGGTCCGGCAACTGCTCCATCTGCGCGACGCAGTCACCTTGATGGATCTTTCCTAGCCAATGCTCAGGCAGGTCAACGACAAGCGTTGACGTCGCTGAGTTCAACTTTTTCATTCTTGCCATGTTCATTTTTGCCGTGAATGATCTTCCCACGCTTCTCTTGCGCAACGAATCGCAGCTACGTTCTTGCGAGCCGAATTGTACCAAGTTTCAGAAATTGGGAGTTCGACGCCCAAACGCCCGCAGCACATTTATTGCCAGCCATTTAAGAATTTCCGAGTCAGCTTCTGAGTCCTAAAGGGCCACTGACTATCGTGCTAGGTTGTTCCCGCCGACTACTTGCCTTTCGAACCTCGTACCTTCCCTTTCAGTCATCGTTGAAGTATCCTTTTGCAAAGTTCAATTCACTTCAGTTCACGAAGCCCATCTTCGCGCCGCCTGGGCTATGGCGCTTTCAATGACTCCTAGTAAGTTACGACGGCAGATCACTTTCGAAGCTGCCCGCTTGATGTATTTCCGGCAAGAATCCGAATACTACCGCGCCAAGCAAAAAGCGTCGCGACACATCTGCAAAGGTTGGATCAAACCAGCAGATCTACCCACCAACGCCGAGATTCGCGATGAAATCCAGTCGCTGGCGAGGCTTCACGAAGGCCAGACTCGAACTGACAATTTATTGCAAATGCGTTTGGTCGCACTGCGCGTGATGCGGTTGCTCGAGCGTTTCAAACCACGACTGATTGGCAGCACCTTCACGGGTCACGTACGCCGCGGCTCTGACATAGACCTTCACATTTTCTCCGACAGCCTGGAAGCGGTTGCCGCGTCGCTCGACGAGCAGATGCTGTTCTATGATGTTGAGCATAAACGGGTTCGCAAAGATGGCATCGAACGAGTCTACACGCACATCCACCTTAAAGATACTTTTCCAGTTGAGCTGACCGTGTACATGGCGAGCTTGAGCAGTCACGTTTTCAAGAGTTCGATTACAGGCAAACCGATAGAGCGCGCTAGCATCGCTCAGTTCGAAGAATTCATGGCTAACGAGTATCCCGACTTGCAGCTAGAACAGTCGCTAGGTGAGATGGACGAGACACCAGACCGTTTTCAGCTCTTCTTAAGCCTGATGCTGCCACTTGAGAATGTGAAGCAGTCGCCCAAGTACCACCCCGAAGGCGATGTGCTCTATCACAGTCTGCAGGTTTTCGACCTAGCCTGCGATGAGCTACCGTATGATGAAGAGTTTCTCCTCGCCGCGCTTCTGCACGATGTGGGCAAAGGAATCGACAAAGATGATCATGTTGGATCGGGACTTGAAGCCTTGGAAGGGTTCATCAGTCCACGAACAACATGGCTGATCGAACATCACATGGAGGCTCATAAAATTCTCGATAAGACGATCGGCGCGCGAGCTCATCGTCGGTTGCAGGAGAATGAGAGCTACGAAGAATTGCTGCTGCTCTGTCAATGCGACCGAGGCGGTCGTGTCCCTGGCGTGCAGACCATCGAACGTGAGGATGCGCTCGAGTACATACGCCAGCTCGGTTACAGTTTCGGTTAGCGATTTACTAAGCAACAGCGGACTCCATGCCGCTGAATAGCTTCATCGGAGATTCGAGCCTACGTGATTTGTAAACCCTCTCCCGCGGATCGCCTTTGGTCACCCGCGCCTAACGACGCATGTAAATGTTCGGCTTGGCTGGAGCCACCGAAGTTGGTCGAGCCGGTGAAGGCGTAGTTTGAGCCGCGTAGGCAGATGTATTGCTGCTGGATGATGAATCGCTTAGCGTCATCGGCGGGACGCGCTGTGGATTCAATTGGCTTGAGAGCTCCTCTGTGGCATCGCTGAATGATTCGCGCGCAGGGTATTGGGATGAGCTGGGTTCCCTCGCCGTTTTGGAGGTCAACTTCGTGCCGTCCGGGCCGAAGCTGGCTAATTGAGGCAAATCACTGCCGTTAGCGGCTTCGCTGCCGATACGATGGGCAATGCGAGCGAATTCATCGCGAATCTGAGGCTGCACCTTAGTTAGCTTTGAAGCCAAGATTTGCGCGCCGGCCGGATTCCGCTCGCAGACTTGCGAGATTTGTGCGAGGAACTTGGCCGACTCAACAAAGTTATAGTCGGCAGTTTTACCCACCAGCGGAGACAGTGTGCGGGTCAATAAATCTGCTCCCAGATTGTCCAGCTTGAGAAACACATCCATCGAGCCGTTGATCATAGGGCGATTTCCGGAAGTTTTGGCGGTGCTGCTATAGAGCACACAAACGCAACGGCCGGTGATCTGCCGCGGAGCCATGCTTCCCTTGTAAGCGCCGGTGCCATAATAGATATGCACTTTTTCGTTACCAAAAACCAAGTCGCATTTGCAAGTCGTGCCGACACCGTCATCCGCCGTGAACGTGTATGGTCCAGTTCGATTGACTTGAACTTTGGTAATCCCCATAACGTCCCAAATATTGACTAGGACTTCGGGATAGCGCACCAGATGTTGGAACATTTGCGGATCGCAATCAATGTTCTGGGTGGGCATGCGACGAAAAAAGCTGGGTTTGTCCACTACGTCATCCACCAGCGACTGCGTCTCGCGATTCAGTTGCTGCATGGGAATACGACCAGTCGCGTCGGCTTGCGTCTCGCGACTGGACGCCGTATCGATTGCGAACGGTTCCGCAGCGACCGTCACCGTGCACGGCGCAGTGCCCCAACTGGTCAGAATTGCAACACTAACAGCAAAGTACCAGGCAAAAACTCTAAAGAGCGAACCACTTACTGTCGGTGGACAGCAATGGCAATGAGTTCTTTCAGGCAGCCTTGCGCGCATTAGCTGACTCGCGTGTTTTTCGAAAAATCCCCCGCCCCCAGAATTGATTGCCGAAGCAATAAACTCTAACGCTTCATTCGACCATTCGCGCTCCAGAACCTCAGCACAATTGTTAAGCGTTGCATAAGTTGGCAAATGATCTTGAGGTCTAGCTCGCAATCTGCGAAATCTTCACAGTTGATTGAAAAAATTCGCTTCTGATTTCCGCAAATCGAATGTGTAGCAACTGCTCTATACAAGCAACTAACATCCGAACTGTCCCTTCCAGGCCGCGAGAACTTGGGGTTTTCGTTTATGCCAGCAACTAGTC
>JANPLP010000692.1:0-4546 GCA_031426595.1 Planctomycetia bacterium
TGCATCTCATCCGACAGATCGGCGGTTGGTATTACGACCGCGAACGACAAGTGAGTTGGTGGTCGCCGGAGGGCTGGCTGTTGTGCACGGCATTGTCGAGGAGTGCAGTGGTCGCATCGAAGTTGAAACTACGGTTGGGCCTGGAACCACCATGAAGCTCCTGTTCCCTATTGCGTAACGAAAACAATTGCGAGGCGCAAAAGAAGGTTTTACGCTGTGCTCACTGACGATCAGCCCAGAGAGTTTTGACTGCTAAATTCGAGTAGAATACGGCGAGCGTTAACCCGGTGCAAATTTGCCGGCGACATGTCCATAAGGTCTAACTGAAGCTGAAACCGTGAAAGACGAATCGCTATCGCCGACTGCTATCGAGCCGCATCCGCTGGACGATTTTGAATTCGGTAAACCGGATCCAGCAGAGAACTCACGCGCTCAAGTACACAAGCCGTTGCTAAAGTGGAGCGTAATCGTGGCGGCGACCGCTTTCGGTGTAATCTTTGTCTCGTCAGTCATGGGAAATAACGCTGTATTTAACTCCTTGTTGCAGCGAACATGCACAGCCATAAGCGGCGCGAGCGCCATGGTGATGCTCGCCGCCTGCGCAGGAATTTTGTTCGCTTACCGACTGCCACACATCGACATCAACCGACTGAAGAGCGGAGCGAATGGGACTAAGGGCTGGTTAGCCAACGGGCTGGGCACGCTCGCTTTGGTAAACGTGCTGTTGATCATTGCTATTTGGGCAGGCGCGCTTGTGCTGGGGGGCACCGTTGGCTGGCTCTTTGTAGTGGGCATCGCTTTGTTCGGAATTTGCTTTGCGGGTATTGCGGCGACGATGGTTGTGACGCACACCGGGTATCTGCGCGGATATGCGATCGGCGTGTTGGCTGTCCTATTTCCGCTTTTCACCAGCGGACTCTCTTCGGCGTTTCTCTTCTTACCCCTTGTGACTGGCGGCCGGCAGTACGGTGGTCCAGCGGCCATGCCGGGCTCGACAATCATCACGCTCGGCACTTCGTTCAGCTTAGCCTGTTTCGTCGGAATGATTTGTGCCTGCTACGTCACATTGGTAGAGATGGTACGGGCGAGGACGCCACCACCGGAAGCTAGCGAGAAGTAAGTGATTTTCCCCGAAGTTTACAAATTTTCGGGGAGTCACCCAGAGTCGGCGCGAGCTTCGTCCAAGCGGGTATGTTTTGTGCCAGCAAAAGTTCAGTCACTTCCCATTTGGGCTTGTCGAAGGCAAAACACGCCGTTAACCTGCTGGATTCTATTGAAAACCGGTGAGACGGCCGCCGATGATGAAAACTCACCCTTCGGCGACTTAGTTCAAAATGGAATGATCAAAACATGCCAAAAATGAAAACACATAAGGCGACCAAGAAGCGATTCCGAGTCACCGCTACGGGCAAAGTCAAGCATCGCGGAGCAGGTACAAGCCACTTGGCGATTCGCATGAGCGCCAAGCGTAAGCGTAATCTCCGTGGAACTCGAGTACTGCACCCGCACTTCACTCGCCAGATTCTGGACTGCTTGCGCCACAATAGCTACTAAAACTAGCACTTATCAAGAGGCCGGGGTTAGTGGGATTCGACTGCAAAGCAGCACCAACTGCAAAGCAGCACCAAGTGGGCAGTTTTGGCTTTTTTGGCCCATCGGCAAGGCCTGTTGGTGAGTGGAACACAGATAGGATCCGGTTTAATTTAGAGATTTCGGCGTAAGCCGCAAAATGAATTGCAAGTTTTGAATCAGAGCGGGTTTATACAAAGTACCTGGGTTCAACTCCTGACGTAGGCGGCCTTAGACCCGCGCCGCGAGTGCGATTACCGTGCTCCCACCAAGATTCGCTCACCTACGGGTGGCCAATGGCGAACTTGAGCCAGATACTTCGTCAGGGACCTGAGTTACTAAGTTGGAGAATTTGTTCTCATGAGAACACTGAAAGGTTCCGCAAGACGGAAAGCCACAAAGCGCTTACTCAATCGCGCTAAAGGTTACGTCGGCGGTCGCAGAAAACTTCTGCGCACTGCCAAAGAAACGCTGGTTCGCGCTGGCGTGTTTGCGTTTCGTGACCGCCGCGTCAAAAAGCGGGAGTTTCGCCGATTATGGATTATTCGCCTCAGTGCAGCTTGCGCACAGCATGGAATACGCTATAGCCAGTTCATTCACGGCTTGAACAAGGCCAACATTTCACTGGATCGAAAACAACTGTCCGAGTTGGCGATACACGATCCTGCGGGATTTACTGTCGTGGTCGAACAAGTCAAGGCTGCGTTAGCAGCGTAGTGATGCCATGTAAATTGCTATGTTAACACTACGCCCGGCCTTCAAAGGCTGGGCGTTTTCATTGATTTGAGTTGTTGAATGTTGATGCCTGCCAACGTAGCCTTGTTGAGGGCATAGCGGAACAGCTAGTGACAAAGTCAGTCACTTAAGCAATCGATACCGGAGATGCGATGGCTGAAGAATTTGTTACCAAGCGGCGTGTGCAATTTTGTGAAACGGACGCCGCAGGTATCGTACATTTTGCATCGTATCTTTGTTATATGGAACAAGCGGAACATGAACTCTTGCGCTCAATCGGACTATCCGTTTGTGAACCCCAAGAAGATGGCTTCCATTTAAGTTGGCCGCGTGTTCATGTCGAATGCGACTTCCAAGGAAGTGCTAAGTTTGAAGAGGTGCTCGACATCCATATGCACGTATCTCGCTTGGGCGAGAAGAGCATTACGTACGAATTCAAGTTCGCACGGGGGTTGGTGCCGATAGCGAAGGGAAGGGTTGTAGCGGTCTGCTGCCGAGTTAAACCAGGTATGCCGCTCCAATCAATACCGATTCCTGGGAAGTTTATGGATCGATTAGCCGCCTATAACCATTATAGTGATTGCTAAAAACGCCCGTTAGGCATATATTGCAGGTTTTGGTTAAAATAGCCCGGTGGCCAATGGGCGGGACAGTCGCTGTTTGCCAAACGCCTAAAATAGCTAATCGTACGTTAAACAAAATTTCGAGCCGGTCGGCAACAGGCCATATTGACCACAGGGGTGCATAGAAATGTCAAAACATCTCGTTTGTGTTGTTGATGACGATCCAGGCGTGCGAAAAGTGACTTGTTCAATTCTCGAAGCGACTGGAGAATTTGAATGTCAGCCGTACGCCAGCGCCAACGAATTGCTAGAGAGCCATTTGTTGGGGTCGATTGGTTGTGTGGTTTCGGACCTGAAAATGCCGGGGATTGACGGCCTCGAGCTTCAAGCGTTGTTGCGTGAAAAGGACAAGTGCGCCGCACTAGTTGTTGTAACCGGCCACGCTGATATCGCGACCGCTGTGAAATTGCTGCGTCAGGGGGCAGCCAACATACTTCAAAAGCCCTTTGATTCCAATGAGCTGATCACTACGGTTCGAGAAGCTGTCAAGCGTACCGAAAAATTGCGCGACCAGTGGCAGAAGATTGAAGCTGCCAAAACCAACTTTACCAAGCTGTCGGACGAAGAGCGTGAAGTTCTCAAATTGCTCGTGGCGGGTGTTCCTAACAAAGCAATTCCAGGCCAGTTGTGCATGAGTTCTAGGACATTTGATCGCCGCAAACAGTCGTGCATGATCACCATGCAAGTAACTTCCGTTGTCGATCTCGCAACACTGATGGCGCGTATCTCCAACTTTGATGCGATGCGCATGGTCGATCGCTACGAGCCGCTCGACACTTTCCCGAACTCGCTGGAGCTGGCCATCCAACCCATGGGCCACGAAAAGCAGCTCGAAAGATAACCGCGAGTTTGATCCACTTTTTCCAGTCGATGCAGACGCGCCTGCCACTGCATCATTCGGACTATCGTTGCAAGGGGTTCTTCCCTCGGTGGGCTCCTCCCCGAATCACTGAACAATGGCTCGTCGCACTCGAGTTCCAACTAGAAATCGTTGATAGCACTCGGCAAGCGAACTGCAAACTGCGTCGAGAAGCTTCTCGCATCCTGTCGGTGCATAAACGATCGCTACGAGGTGTGTGTCACCGGACTCAATCTTGCCTGACATCGAATCTTTGATGGGACTGCCGACGGGGCGTGTCGGTTCGGAACTCGCATCGCACACGACCACCAGATCCTCTACATCCAACTCCTGGCCCGACGTATTAAAAATGTAGGATTCGCCCGCAAGGCCGCGGCGCACGACAAGTCTCTGCGAGCACTTTCCGATCGAGAGCAACGATATCGGTAAACCGTATTCCAGACTGACCGTGTTGAGAATGTCGACAGGAGCATTGATAACGGGCAGCGCGGATTTTTCAACCGCGCAGCGGAGCAGGTATTCCTGAGCCGGTTTGCTGCGACCGGAAGCCTTGAATTGGCCGTGCCGCAACATCTGCCGCACCCGCTGACGCAACTGCTCTAGGTCTTGCTGGTCTACAATTTCTGCTTGACGCTTGGCAACTTCATCGCTCCAAGCACGAAGACTCCCATCGGCGGGCTCCACGCAAACGATTTGTAGCTCAACCGCACCCAAGATCAACTGCGTTAGCTCCGGGGACTTAGAAATTTCGATACTCATG
>JANPLP010000693.1:0-2953 GCA_031426595.1 Planctomycetia bacterium
CCATCGTCCTTCCCGATCCGCCACGGCATACGACCGCTGTTCATACCCCGGCGGCAGTCCCTGCTGACGGGGCAACAGCCAGATCTGGTACAGATGCACCGGTTCCGTGTTCGACGGATTGAACTCACTGTGACGGATCCCCGTCCCCGCGGACATGTATTGGACTTCTCCCGGCCGCAGAGCCTGTTCGTGCCCGAGGCTGTCGCGATGAGACAGCGTCCCCGACAGGACCACGGTGATGATTTCCATATCGCGATGCCCGTGTTTCCCAAACCCTTGCCCGCCAGCTACGCGATCCTCGTTCATCACACGCAACGCCCGAAAGCTCATGTGGGCAGGATCGAAGTACTCGGAGAATGAGAACGTATGATAGGTATCCAACCAGCCATGATCGAAGTGGCCGCGGTCTTGGCTCTTTCTTACCTGTAACATGCTTTGCTCCTTTGAGTTTCTAAAAACGAGTGCTTGTTAGCGTCGAACCTATTAACAGTTGGGACGAAGCTAACCTTCACGCGTCTCCCGAGCCTTCTCGAGCAGGCGGCTGAGCTCACGATGCTCTGCGGCTGTCAAATGCCCGAGCAGGAGCTCATGCAAGTCCATCAGCGGCTGGTCAATTTCCTTCAGCAATTCCTCTCCCTTGGCTGTAATTGACACATAGATCACGCGCCGGTCTTCAGTGCAACGCTGCCTCGCGACCAATTCCTGAGCTTCCAAGCGATCAATCAAACCGGTGATTGCAGGAACAACTTGGATCATCCGATCTGCAATCTCTAGACATGGAAGTGGATTTCCTTCACCTCGAAGTATTCTCAAGACGTTGTATTGGGACGGCGTCAGTCGGTGTCCGCGAAGCAGCTTCCCGACTTGATTTTGAAACTGATCACTGGTCCGGAGGATGTTCAGAATCGCTTCCTGAGCCGCCGACTCAAACGGGTTTTTCTTTTTGATCTCACGCTGCAGCTTGCTCATCTTTGAACTCCTAATTAACGACATGTAGATATATTACGTGTAAACTAATCACACGTCAAGTTCTAAGACGGAGCCGATTTCAGGATGGGTGACCAGGTAGCGGAACCCGTTAGTGTTTAGTTTGAGTTTCGAAACGCTAACGCGTTCCGCTACGGCGTGGAGCGGTGTGGAAGGAACGGATTCGACGAAGGTCAGCGAGAGTGTTTCGCTTGAGTTTCGAAACGCTAACGCGTTCCGCTACGGTGAGGAGCGGTGTGGAAGGAACGGATTCGACGAACGTCTGCAAAAGTGTTTCGCTTGAGTTTCGAAACGCTAACGCGTTCCGCTACGGCGTGGAGCGATGTGGAAGAAACGGATTCGACGAACGTCAGCAAAAGTGTTTAGTTTGAGTTTCGAAACGCTAACGCGTTCCGCTACGGTGAGGAGCGATGTGGAAGAAAGGGATTCGACGAACGTCTGCGAAGAGGAAAAATCCGCATTATCTGCGAACTTCGGTAGTAACCACACGATTTCTAGTTGATCGATAAGACACAGGAACGGTACCTTGCTTCGCAATTGCGGGGAGGTAATCGCTTGTTATCATTCCTCGATTGCTGGGGCAGGCTGGCTTGTAACTGGGTAAGTCAGTAAGTGGGCCTAAGCGGTTGTCTTTTGATGGAGAATGGACATGAGTTTTGTCAAAGAGTTCAAAGAGTTCGCAATGCGTGGCAACGTGGTCGACTTGGCAGTCGGCGTGGTGATTGGAGGGGCGTTTGGCAAGATCGTCGCATCCTTTGTCAGCGACATTATTATGCCACCGCTCAATCTAATCACAGCGAAAAGCGGTATGAACTTCAAAGAGTTGGCGGTGAAGTATCCGGTCAGTCTTCCAAAAGTCGTGGATGGAAAACCTGCTTTGGATGAAGCGGGACAACCAGTCAATGAGATCGTGCAATATAGCATTCTGAATGTGGGCCCGTTTATTCAGACGGTGGTCGATTTCACGTTAGTAGCCATGGCTATTTTCTTCGCAATCAAGTTCATGAACTCGATGAAGAAGAAAGAGGCCGCTGCTCCAGCCGCGCCTGCTGCCCCGCCGGAAGACGTCGTGTTGCTGCGTGAAATCCGGGATTCATTGAAAGCTAGAAGCTAGAAGCTAGTGCTTTGTCCAGGTTTAGTTTTAGGGTGGCACGCCCTGAGGCTTTTGCGAAGGGCGTGGCTAATGTCGCTCAAAGCACGCCCTTCGCAATGCCTCAGGGCGTGCCACTCAAATTAAGCCTTTCAATTCTTATAGCGCCAGTTTTTGATGTAAGAAATGAGATGGGCCATGGCAGCTTGGTCGATCTGAGCTTCTAAGCCTTCCGGCATAAGGGAAATTCCGGTGGCTTTTAAGTCTTGTAAGTCCGCGCGTTTGAGAACGGTTCGCACATTATTTTGGCTGCGTAGAACAATGGCTTCGCTGGTCTCCTCGGCGATCATCCCCTCAAAGACTTGATCGTCGTTGGTCAGCGCCACGAAGCGAAAGTAGTTGTTATCGATGGCGCGGTTAGGGTCCAAAATATTGGTCAGCAACTGTGCGGGTTGCTGAGTTCGCGAATCGGAAATGTCCGGGCCGACTTGAACGCCGAGGTCATCGATCCGGTGGCAACTGGCGCAATGCTTGGCAAAAACTTCTTTACCTTGCTTGGGGTCAGCGGCCATGGTCAGGCTAGCTTGGTAATCAGCGACGACCTTGGCACGGTCGGAATTCTCGACGGTGGCAAGAGCCGCGTTCAGTTGCTGCTGGACATCTCCCTTCGCTCGCTGGGCAAGTTTTTTGAGCTCGATCGCACCAATCCGTTTGGCGCTTATGCTTCCATCCACTAAGCGCGCAGAGAGTGCAGCAAGGCGGGCAGGTCGCTGAGTGATAAGCTCGACGATTACTTGCTGAAGCTGTGGAGAGCTGCGGGATAGTTCGTTAAGCAAGTATTGGTCGCAAGCTTCGTCAGCGGTGGTGGACCAGGCG
>JANPLP010000694.1:0-4092 GCA_031426595.1 Planctomycetia bacterium
CGAACAATGCTATGGGAAAACGCGGCCCGCCGACTTTTGATCAGGCCATTGTGGCTGTGCCCACCAAGACAACCTCACCACAGTACGTGATTGTTAGTTTGCCATGACTCAATTCTCACAAGCGATGACCACTCATCAATCCATCCACGTTCGCATACGCGCAGAACCGTCACCGATTGGCCAAGCAGATTGGGTTGTGCTTTTGCATGGTCTCTTCGCAACGCGTCGCAGCATGCGGAAGCTGGAAGTCAGCATCCGTGATGTTGGCTACACGGTGCTCAACTGGGGTTATCCTACCTGGCTCCGCTCCACGGAACAGCACGTTCGTCATTTGCTTCCAAAAGTCGAATCGTTGCAGCAGGATCCGAAAGTAAGGTCAATCAGTTTCGTAACTCATAGCATGGGTGGAATACTCGCCCGCTGCGCATTGCATGTCGGCAGCGAGGCAAAAATCAAGCGTCTCGTGATGCTTGCGCCACCCAATCGGGGATCGCACCTCACGCGTATTTCGCTCGGCCCATTCGCTTGGTTCGTACCCGCTATCGCGGATCTGTCGGAGAGCCCTGACAGCCTTCCGAATCGTCTCAAAGCAACAAGTTCGGTTGAGATCGGCGTCATCGCAGCATCGCATGATTTTATCGTTCCAGTTGCGAACACGAAACTGGCAAATCAGCGCGAGCACTGCGTTCTGAGTTCAACGCATTTCCGTTTGCCCAGCCACGAGACCACAATTCGCTATGTGCTTAGCTTTTTACAGACTGGTAAGTTCACTAGCGCTACTCGAGAGCCTGAATGCTTGGTCGTAAAACCCATCGCTGCGTAACGCGCGCGACTTCATTCAGAGCACTGTCCCCTCGATGAATGACTCAACTCGTTCGTGCGACAGCATATTCGTAACCGTCACGCGTGCGATCTCGCTGAGCGCCTCGTGAGTCAAGAACGCTTGATGAGAAGTAATCAAGACATTCGGAAAGCTGAGTAAACGAGATAGCTCGTCGTCCAGCAGAACTTGGCCTGACAAGTCTTCAAAGAAAATGCCTTCCTCCTCTTCATACACGTCTAGCCCAACGCCGCCGATGTGCCCTGACTTCAGCCCAGCTATCAGTGCGTGGGTATCGATCAGCTTGCCGCGACTCGTATTCAAGATGTAGACCCCACGTTTCATCAACGCGATCGATGCTTCGTTAAGCATCTGACGAGTTTCGTGCGTTAGAGGCATGTGCAGTGAGACGATATCGCTGGTCTTTAGCAACGCTTCAAGCGCCAGGTACTGAACCCGTTGTTCGTCTGCCCATTCGTGATTAGGCAAAGGATCATAAGCGATCACATTGGCCTGAAAGCCGCGGAAGATCTGGGCTGCGATGCGGCCAATTTTGCCAGTTCCAATAATACCGACGGTCTTCCCATGGATATCGAACCCTACTAAGCCGCTAAGGGAAAAATTGGACTCGCGAACGCGGTTGAAGGCACGATGAATCTTGCGATTCAAAGTAAGCAACAATCCGACGGTGTGTTCCGCAACGGCATATGGCGAGTAGGCTGGCACACGAACTACAGCTATTCCCAGTTCGCGCGCCGCCACGAGATCAACGTTATTGAAGCCCGCGCAGCGGAGAGCCAAAACCTTTACGTTGAGCCCCGCGAGAACTTTCAAGCAGTCGCGATCAGCGCGGTCGTTTACAAAAACACAAACCGCCTTGGCACCCTGTGCCATCAACGCTGTTTCACAGTTCAATCGCGTTTCCAAGAAACGCCACGTGATTCGCTCCGCACCCACGGCGTTTGACAAATACTGCTTGTCGTACGGCTTGGCATCATACACGGCAACTTCCATCATTGCTCCTGTTTCAATTTCAGAGTGAACGGGCATCTCGGCGTAAACAAGATCGCATAGCGATTTTAACGACTTCGCCTCCAACGCCTATATGACCCATTCCGCACATTTTGAGCTCCGGGACTGCAGATTCGCTACAACCGTCAAACTTGCCATAAAATCGGAGCACTCTCTGCTGAGAAAAATGAGAAACTGTGAATTTGGGCGACCTGCAATTAATCTGAAAGCTATGCAAAACATCGCTCATCACACTCCAGATTGCTCGCGTTTCGCCGCCCTCAAAGCGAAATCTTGGCTGGCGCTACTCTGCGTCGTTGTCTTCTCCTTGCTTTGCGCATCACCAATCGTTCACGCGGATGACTGGATGACATGGCCTTCAACGTACACCCACGAATCCAATTACGGTCAGCGAGTTGACCAATTCGCACCCCCGGTGCAACCTCTTGTTCAACGTGACCCGAGTTTCCAGCGCAGCGGTTACCGTAACTATCGAAGCACGCTTCAGGGTGGAAACTCTGCCGACAACATTCATATCGTCGAGCAGTGGGGCGCACCTGTCGTTCCTTACGAACAATGGCGCTTTCCATTTCGCCCCTATGGTTCACCCTATGATGCTTGGGGACCGCAAGCTCCCTATGGAATCCTCAACGGTAATTTCAGCGGACCCGCCACCGGCCCGCACAGCGCAGGCTTGGGAAACAACATGGGATACCCACGACCATTTCCAGGCCATAACGCTCAACCGATGCCACCGCATGGTTATCAACCACCACCTGGCGCCGCTCCCTATCCTGCGCTTCCACCTGGCAACTTGCCCTACGACGGATACTCGAACCAAGGATATCCCAATCCTGGTTACTCCCCGCAAGTACCAAGCAATGGATTTCCGCTTTCGCCTCCCTACCAAAATCAACCTTGGTACGATGGCAATTATCCAGTCGCACCGCCGCTCGACAATCGAAGCGATGCGGAGTTCTTCTACACTCCGCGCCGTCCAGGCCGACAATAAGGGTTCAGGAAGCATTTAGTGCGAGGCTGACGCTGCTCGCACAAAATCAAAACCGACGTCAGTAATCCACGCGGCTTGCAAGGCACGATACACGGGACGCTCCACCGCCTTATCGAACTGGACATCGTCGAAGTGCGACGCTGGCCAAATGCAGGCCGATGTACCGGTCAGCAGAATTTCGCTTGCGGACTTGGCCAGCTCAACCGTGATAGGGCGACGAGCCACTTCGATGCCAATCGACTCAGCCAATCTCAAGGTTCGTTGCAAACTAATGCCATTCAGTATGCTTTCACTTGGGGGACAGACCAAGCACCCAGCGCGGTCGACACACAAAATGTTCGCAGCCGATGTTTCAGTAACATGTCCATCGGTGTCAAGCAGCACCGCTGCGGAATATAGTGAACCACCATCCCTAGCTTCTTGGTCCGCTAAGTAATACTGCAAGCGAGAACGTGTCTTCAAGTTGGGTGACCAACAAGCAGGCGGCACGTTGCGATGCTGCGAGATCATCAATCGCTGTCCTTGCGTGTACCATGCTCGCATCGACTCCCAATTCAGCGACTGGACATGCACGACCATGGTCGAGACACCCGGCACAGCAACTCGGCCTGGCGTCAGCAATACAACGATTGCAAAATCACGTTGATGCAATCGCATTCGATTATGGGTCGCGCACTCGCTAATCGCCTTCCCGATCGCGTCCCACTCGTCGGTCTCTATCCCGACTGCATCGCAGTTTGATTTCAGTCTCGCTAGATGGAGATCGATATCCAAGGGACGCGAATCGATCGTTCGCAACCTGTCGACAATGATCGCACCCTGAAGAACCCCCCAGTCGTCGAGCAACAGTTGCGCTTGCTCAAACGGAAGCCACTGGCCATTCTTCCAAGCAATCGTGTTGCAAATCATGGCTTGACTATTGGCCTAGGACATTTTGGAGTGAGATCTTGAACGAGGGACAGTGACGATAATAGTCTATCTCGGAATGCGTTCGCCCCGCAGCTCGTGAGCAATCGTATTGAACAATTTTCGGATCGGTCGATAGCCTCGAATCGGTCCGCGCGCTGATGCCAAGGAACCCCGCCGCAACGGGTTCACCACGATCAATGAAACGGAATCGCTTGAGTACCGGATCGGTGGAGTTGTATAAATTAACGAGCTTATCGATCTGGCCGAGCGCTAGTTGGTACTTGCCACCTGAGCTGAGTAGGTTGCGATCGAAAGCCGGTGCTACAAGACTGACCCGTAC
>JANPLP010000695.1:0-10091 GCA_031426595.1 Planctomycetia bacterium
CGAACAGCATCTCCTGGCGCAGCAATACACAGCCAATGAGCAAAGAAATAAATCCTCGACAAGCTTTTGAGCGTTTATTTGGCTCCACCTCGAATGCTGGCCAAGATACCGTTACACGATTAGAGATGCGAACAAGTATCCTAGATGCAGTCCGGCAGTCGAGAGATTCGCTTCTTAAAAATCTTGGAGCGGACGATCGGCAAAAAATGGAAGAATACTTTTCGAGCATTCGAGAGGTTGAAACGCGACTCGAACAAGCCGCCGAACCGGTCGATCTGGGCGATCCGAATGCCGTCGAATCGTTCGCCGCCTTCTCGGACTTTGGTAAGCAAATTCGACTCATGTACGACTTGATGGTGCTAGCATTCAGGACTGACACGACACGCATTGCAACGTTCATGGTCGCAAATGAAGGAAGCAATCGCTCGTTCCCTATGATCGATATTAAAGAAGGGCACCATCAGCTTTCTCACCACCAGAACAAAAAGGACAGCTACGAGAAAGTCGCCAAGATCGACCGGTACTATTGCGAGCAGTTTAGCTATTTCCTGAAGCGTCTCAAGGAAACGCCTGACGGCGAGTCAACTCTGCTCGACAACTCCTTAGTTGTCTACGGTGGAGCCATCAGTGACGGAAACAAACACGACCATCACGATCTTCCAGTTCTCTTGGCGGGCCGAGGAGGCGGTAGGATCAAAAGCGGGCGATTCCATCAATTCGAAGATGAAACGCCGCTAAACAATCTCTATTTGACAATGGCCGATAGCTGCGGAGTTAAACTAGCTGAACTTGGAGATAGCAACGGACAACTTTCGCTCTAGACCCAACGTAAGTAGGACGGGCATCAGTACCCGTCCTACAACTCTTTTAATACAACAACTCGGTCGAATGACTTATGTCCATTTGACAAAGTGAGCACCTATCCGTAGCCCTTCAGCCAACTTGGCGTTTGACCGATAGAACCGAGCCCGCAAATTCTTTGAGAGCGCTTGACCTGACTCGATTCGAGTCAGGCTTCACGATCACGGGCATTGCTTCTTCATCCGGCTGTAGTTCAGACCGCATGATTTTCACATCCTTAGGGGCTTCGATTCCGATAGTCACTCGATTGCCAGCGATCTTCGAAATTACTAAAGTGATATTGTCGCCAATCACCAACCGTTCGCCTTCTTTTCGACTCAAAACTAACATCGCAAAACCTCCTTGAAGTCTTGTTCTTCCAATTACATCCGAACTGCAGTACACATCATATGAACATTTGAACACGTCGTCAATTCAATTATTAATCGTGCAAAACTGATACCGTACCAAGGAATTTTCTAAGGATTCTATGATTTGCCTTAAGTCTCACTGTTCTCTTACTTGCGGCGTTACTATGAAACCGACAAAAAGCTAACTTTCGGGGAATCTTTAATCAGCTTTTCCTTAAGAGCCACTAAGTATCACATCTTATTGCTAGCCTTTCATGAACTTTCCGTGTAGGTTCTGCAAAGTCCTTTGTAAATCCAGCAAGTTCCAATATGCCAGTTTGACTCATCCTGAGGCTTGATGCACCTTCCGTTCCATTTCCTGGTTTGCAACTGTTTGCCTTATTCATTGCACTGAGCTAATTATTGGCTTGTCTTGGGACACCTTAGGTCACGGGGCTAAAAAAAGTTCCATGTTTGTTCCGGACGTTGAAACGTCCTCTAAAGTTCACTCGATAATGATTGCCTCGAAAAACGAGATTGCCTCGAAAAACGATTGGAAGACTGGCTCGTAATGATGGAACGTTGGCTGATGCATCCAAGATTTCTCGAGACGATGAGGTTCGTAGAGCGGGGTTTCTTGCTCACGATGGGTTCCGTTGCTTTCGGCGCTTGGGCACTGATGTTCATGCGTTTTTTTTCTGATTTCCACCCGATATTCGAACTTGCGACGCATACATCGTTGCATGTGTTTGCAGGCTGTTTTCTTGTTCTCGTGTTGGAAATTCTTTTCTTCCTCGTTCGTCGAAAGTCAAGTCATGCCGGGCCTCGATGGAAACGTCGATTGGCTTTTACCCTGATTCCATTGGTCTTCTTCGCATGGGTGACTACGCCATGGCGAATGTTACCATTGAAGAAAGCGCAGCAAGAACCGGGAGCAATCAAAATACTTTCGTGGAACATGCTTTTGGTGAATCGAAACTACGAGGATGCCCTAGCTTTGGTCCAGCGTGAGCAGCCGGACATTCTGTTGTTAATTGAGTTGAGTCCATTGGCTTCGAAACAACTCGAACCTCTGCGTGCCATGTATCCCTACAGCCATTGCTTACCGGCCTGGGAAGGCTGCGGGATCGGTATGATGAGCCGCATTCCCCATACCGATTTTCGCACCCTCTACTTGGCGAATCATTGGATGCCAGCCATTGAACTCCAGGTAGAGCGAACCGACGGCAAAGGTACACTTAGTTTGCTAGGAGTTCACACTGTGTCACCACACCTTGAAGACGAACGGAGAACGAATTTCCGGAATCAACAACTGAACGACCTAGGTCGTTGGGCTACTGATCAACCCGGTGGTGCCATGATCATTGGAGATTTAAACGTTACGCCTTGGTCCCCTCCGTTCTGGCGGTTGTTGCAGGAAGGTCGACTTTCCGATTCCAGCTGGTATCGAGGCTACTTTTCATCCTGGCCGACAATATTACAGAGGGTGGGAATACCTATCGATCACGCGTTGGTCAATGAGAAGATCAAAGTCCTTGATCGTCGAAACATTTATGGTCGATCAAATTCAGATCATTTTCCTATCGTGATTACAATCCAGTGATGGTTTTCAATGAATGACGTTGAGTGCATGCACGAAGCCCTTGTCGAAGCCCAAAAAGGTTTGTCGGTCGGCGGACTGCCCATTGGATCCGTCTTGGCAATCGATGGGCAGATCATCGCGCGAGGACATAACCAGCGCGTTCAAAAAGGCAGCCCTATTCTTCACGCAGAAATGGATTGCTTGGAAAACGCCGGCCGACTCACCAGTGGCGACTATGGACGTGCCGTGCTCTATTCGACTCTATCGCCATGCGACATGTGCAGTGGCGCAATCCTGCTCTATCGAATTCGCCGAGTTGTCGTGGGTGAGAATCGAAACTTCCAGGGTCCTGAAGTTTATATGCGTTCCCGCGGAGTCGAACTGGCTATCCTTGACAGCCGCGAATGTATCCAAATGATGCAAGAATTTATTTCGAAACATCCGCAGCTTTGGAACGAAGACATCGGAGTCTAACTAGAGGTTTGTGTTTACGGGCGTCAGGCTCGAATCGGCAAAGACGCGAGGTGAGGCGGGGCGTCCGTAGAAATAGCCTTGCGCCAAAGTGAATCCCATCTCCTTACAAACCTCGGCTTCAGCCGATGTTTCGATTCCTTCGGCTAGCGGTTGCACTCCCAGATCGACAACGATTTGCACTAAAGAAGCAACCATTCGCTGTCGATCCGTGGTCGCTTGGTCGATATCGCGAATGAGCGACATATCGAATTTAAGAACATCAGGGGGAGATTCTATTAGTTCGACGAGCCGATTTTGGCCGGCTCCAAAGTCATCGTACGCAATTTGTACATTGATATCCCGCAAACTCAATTGAAGTTGACGCATCGCTTGCGGGTTAGTAATCGCTGCTTCATGAATTTCCAAGGTGATCGGCAAGTCATTGGCGAATTCGCGGACTTGCTTCATCGTTTCGATCAGATCGGTCCGGTCGAGTTCGAGCGGATGCGTGTTGAGATACATTCGTTTAGGAACGGGAAGGCTCAGTCCCTCGCGCACACCTTCCCATCTTAGCATTTGGCTAAGCTCCACTTCCATGTTCAATCGGGCTGCCGCCGAAAACATTGCAACGGATGTCTCTAGGCCAAACATGCGACTTCGTGCCAGTACTTCATAACCCAAGATCGTGTCACAGGCCATATCGATAATCGGTTGGAAGAATGGCGTTACCAATCGATTCTCCATCATGCGATCAAATTGAACGAGCGCAAGCGCTTGGTCACAGACATCTTCGCTGATCGTATTCGTCGCGGTCGTATGATTGTCCAGCCTCACTCGAAAAGCGATATCGGCGATCTGGACAAGGTCTTCGCTTCGAAGGCTCACCTCAGACTTAACCCGCTGGCCGTTGACGTATGTGCCGTTGGTGCTCTGGTTATCGATTATGATCAAGTCCCCTTGGCGCGAAACGATGTCCGCGTGTCGACTTGAAACGGCTTTCGAATTGAGCTGCAGCAAGTTGCCTGATTTGCGTCCGATGGTGAATGGAAATGGATAGATTACGGTTAACGGATTGATTTGTTGTGAAGGATTGACGCTAGCTAGCATCCATACACCGACAGCCGGACTTCCGCTCGTCGAGCGTCTCGAGGCTGTGGTGTTGGATCCGATGGCTTGCATGCTAAATTCTCTCGATTCATCGATTAGGATCGATGATCCCAAAGTTCTAATTGTTCCGGGTGCGCCAGGCCGCACTCCTCATTTACAGTTTAGATAAAACGCGAAATATATTGTGATTGCATGGCTTTGCAGCAATGCTCCGTCTTAACGTAGATTACAAAATGTGATGAGGCTAGCATTATTGGAAATTGTTTCAGTTCCATGCAATTAACCGCCTCGTGAAAGTCGATCGTAGACTGGATACTAGCACTATGGATGGATGCTTGCTCCGATAGTTACGATCTTGATGAGAAAACGGATCGTAGCGATGATCGCTGCGAAAGGTCACGATTTCGAGATGCAGAACAACGCGATGAAAAGAGACACGGCCACCATCGTCGGCGATGTGTTGCCTTCGATCCTCAATGAAGACGCCTTTTGGCCGGCCGAACCCCGTACCATTCAAGAGGCGGGAATCCCAGAATTGATGGGCGAGTCTCTAATTTGCCAGCATCTACTGAATTCGGGGTCGCTGAGCGGACGGAATTTGTCCGAACGTATCGGTCTGCCTTACGTCTTGATTGAACAGCAGTTGGCTGGCATGCGAGTTCGGCAGTTGATCAGTCATGCACGTCCGGCGCCACTCAATGACTTTTACTATACATTGACCGATAATGGTCAGAAGCGAGCACTCGGGCATCAGAAAGTATGTTCGTATTCGGGGCCAGCCCCCGTTCCACTAAGCGATTATGTGCTTAGTGTGGAAGCTCAGGCCCGCAATTATGAACCCATCACGGAAGATCAATTGAGAGCGGCGCTGTCGGGTGTCACATACGACCCAAGTTGGCTCAACTTTCTTGGGCCAGCCGTCAATAGCACGTCGGGGATCTTTTTGTATGGTTCGCCTGGAAACGGCAAGACGACATTGGCAAAATGTCTCACCGCTTGCCGTGGCCAGGAAATCTGGATTCCGCATGCGATCATCGACGACGGAAACATTATCAAACTTTTTGATGCTTCATATCATCTTCCTTCCGGAAGCATGGCATCCAGTGCAAAAATCGTCGCGAGCCGTGAACACGATCGACGTTGGATTCGAATCCGACGCCCGACAGTTGTCGTCGGTGGCGAGCTTACGCTCGACAACCTGGAAGTTCGACACGATTCGCGAAGCAATACTTGTGAAGCGCCGCTGCAACTCAAAAGCAATTGCGGTTGTCTTCTCATCGACGACTTTGGCCGCCAACGAGTCGCCCCGGCCGAACTCTTGAATCGGTGGATTGTGCCATTGGAAAGCAAGATTGACTATCTCACCTTGCCGACCGGTAAGAAGATCAGCGTTCCGTTTGAACAAACAATCTTATTTTCAACGAACCTCCAACCCGAGTCGTTGGTCGACGAGGCGTTCATGCGACGCGTTCCGTTTAAGATTGAAATTGGAGATCCGTCGCATGGCGAGTATATGGAACTCTTTCGACGTGCTTGTGAATCGACTTCCATCCAATGGCGGCCCGAAGTTATTGAAGCGTTTATCGAGACACAATATACCTCTGCCGGACGACCATTGCGGCGCTGTCATCCCCGCGATCTATTGGCACAGGTAGCCGCGTTGAGCGCCTATCGGGGAGAACGAGCGGAACTCAGAATGGACTATCTCCAGATGGCATGTCGAAACTATTTCGGCTCAAGTACCGCGGCCATTTCGAAAGCGGCCATTGAACGCGTTCCAGCCCGACCGTCCGTTGCTAGACCGCAATCGGTACCGAATCCTGGTGCGACTAAAACGGTAAATCGGCCAAGCATCCCGGCCGCCCAGGGCCACCCCCAGACTCAGCGAATCATGCCGCCGCGACCAGCCCCGAGCCAGACGGCACCCATCATTAATAATCCCCGACCGATGACGCAGACCCATCCAGGCTTGCCGCCGTCAGGTGCATGGGCTAATCCATCCGATTCAAACGTTTCGAGCACCGCTGGAATCGATTAGGAACGGAATAGGAGCGTCGTCGAGTGACATCACTGATATCAGGAGCCGAACCCGGATTCGAACCGATCGAAGGCTACATCCTCCGCGAGCGAATCGGAGCCGGCGGGTACGGCGAGGTTTGGTTAGCAGATGCTCCTGGTGGACTACAGAAGGCTATCAAGTTTGTCTTCGGCTCGATCGATGAACGCGCCGGCAATGAATTGCGTTCATTACAGCGCATTCGCACTGTTCATCATCCTTTCATACTTTCCTTAGAACGTATTGAAATCGTAAACAACCAATTGATGGTTGTCACTGAGTTAGCCGACGGTTCACTGCTCGATCGATTCAACGATTTCCACCAACGTGGCTTGATCGGTATCCCCCGTAGTCGACTGCTCGAATACCTCCGAGACACAGCCGACGCCCTCGATTTTTTGTGCCAAAAACACGACCTGCAGCATTTGGATGTCAAACCTGCCAACCTGCTCCTGGTTGCCGATCGTGTCAAGGTCGCTGACTTTGGATTGATCAAGGACATTCAGAACCGAAGCATGTCCGTCATGGCTGGAATGACCCCAAGTTACGCTGCGCCGGAAATGTTCGACGGACGCCCAGGACGGTTTTCCGATCAATACTCGCTAGCCATCGTCTACCAAGAATTGCTGACCGGAACGTTGCCCTTCAATGGGCGAACGACCGCGCAACTTGCGTCGGAACATCTACATAAAGCTCCCAAGCTGGATTCGTTACCTGCTCTAGAACGCCCTATCATTGCGAAAGCCCTGGCAAAAAAACCAAGCCAACGGTTTTCCTCTTGCAGAGAACTCGTCGATCAGCTTTATCGTGTTCAATCTCGATCTGACAACCAACCGGCTAGCCCTGACGAGCACGATCTACGACCAACTCCGCTGCCTAGTCCATCAACACGTCATCTACCGCGTCCCGCTCGCGCAGTCCAAAAGACCGATAGTCGGGCTACGGTTTCATGGTCTGGAGTCGCTTCTTCGACACACCAACGGCAAACAGTAGACCTGCCCGCTTTTAAATTGCCTGAAACCGACACAGGTGCATTGGCACCATCGATTTTCATTGGCGTCGGCGGAACCGGCGCTGAAGTTTTGACTGCCCTTCGAGGTCGCCTTCAAGCCTCAGGACTGAATCTTGACCAACTTACCAATGTAGGTTGGATACAAGCCGATACGGACGAAGCGACCCTTCAACGCGCCACCGATCCGATGACGACAGGAAGACTCTCGCTGGATGACGTTCTCTTGATGCCGTTGAGAACCGCTCAACAGTATCGAGACCGCCCTCAAGAAGCGTTTACTCCCCTCAGCAGGCGTTGGCTTTACAACGTCCCGCGCTCGCGAGCCACCGAAGGTGTCAGGCCGATGAGTATGCTCGCGTTCCTCGACTACTCGACGATTTGCTACGATTTCCTCAAGACTCAGGTGAGCTCGATCGTACAAAAACAGCGTGACATCAATGCTAAAAAGAAGCCGATCCGAATCTATTTCGTCGGCTCAGTACACGGTGGAACGGGAAGTGTGCTTGCAATCGAATTGGCGTTTTTAATTCGCCGTATCGCAGCGGAGTTGAATATCACAACCAATGTACAAGCCATATTGTGCGTTGGCGAGCAAAGCGATTTCGCGTCGACCGAACTTGCGTCCGCGGCCGGAGTCGCTTGCTTACAGGAAGTCGGCCACTACTTTCACACCAATGGATTGCATCCAGGCGTGCCGGGAATACCGGATGATCATTCGTCGAACCCACCTTGGAACCAAGTCTACTTGGTGAATGGTGGTCCGCTCGGAAAACAAGCAGCATGGCGATCGGCTGTCGAGCAAATGACGGATTTTCTGTGTATCGATGCGTGTACAGCCTTGGGGGAAGTGTTGGACACATGTCGAGCTGAAACCATCGAGTATGCGGCGAACGATCTGGATCATGAATGGGATGTATGGCTTCGCATGTTCGCATCCCGCCGCCTCGATTTGTCGGCCCAGCTTCATCCAGAGCAACTTGTAAAACACCTAACGCTTCAATCCCTCCAGGAATGGCTCGGCGCACTCTATCACAAACAACCGAATCAAGGTTCGTCAAACGAATCCCAAGCCGAAGAAAACGCAACAGTCAATATTCGCTCATCTAACCAACATATCGAGTTATTTGTCAGTGATTTGTTTCGTGAAATGCATTGGTCAGCCCAATCGTGGGTCCGCCATTGCATGGAAAAGCTATTTCAGCATCCAAGCATGGACCACACTTCATCTGCCTCTGATGGCCAAGCCGAATTTGAACATCTGGAACAGTTGGAACTCGATCAGCTTTCGGATTCCTTAGGGATCTCCGTTTGTCATTCACAGCGCGCCGCACAATCGATGATCGACGAAGCGGTTCAAGGTCTCATGACGCGAGTTAGGACGCGCTGGATGCAGTCGACATCCAGTTGGTCACAATTGTATGATGTACTTACATGCATTCGCAATCGTTTCGTATCGCAGAGTCAGTCCTTGCAGAAGGTCTCAGATAGAATTACGCACGATCGCGAGTCGATTTTGAATTCGCTCTACGAATCCCATTCTCGAAACGGTGCGATGGACCCCGTGAGCGATAGGCAGCAGGAGATTGTTCAACAAATTGAATCACTCAAAATCCAAGCCTCGATTCACCAAATTGCAAGTCGATTGCTGACAAGATTAGGACAGCACGTGACCCATCTCAGTCAAGTATGGCAAGCAGAGTCAACGAGGGCTGCTGAAGAGTTTTTACTTTGGACGCGATCTTTGGCCAATGACCTAGGGGTAAGCATCGACGCCGATGGACGCATTCGAGACTCTTGGTTGCCGCTTCCTGCGACGTGGTTCGGAGTACGAGAAACAACACAGAAATCCATCGACCAGGCACTCCAATCGCTCATTCATCAACGGTTTTTTGCTTTGTTGACTACGGAAGCCAAGCGGCAAGATCGATTGCTAACTCCGAATGAATCCAACTCGAACGACACTGCGACGTCCACAACAGAAAGTCGTCACTTGGATGACTTGCGATTGACGAGGCTTGTCGAATTGGTGCTCGGTGTTTCTCTCCAAGCGGCCATCGAAGCCGGATTGATTCATGTGGCATGCGACAATGGCCAGCCTGTCAAAAAGCAATCACCTCCCGCCAAATCGGGAAATTTCCAACTCGACCGCAAGATGTTGCTGGACCAACTCCAATCGGACAATTTGAAGCTGCTTTCAGGCGGAGGTGCAAAACGGACACTGCTATTGTTGCCGAGCGGTGTCGTCGATAAAGACACGATACAGCAATGGAGAAGCTCCCTCGATCAAAACCTTACCATTACCGAGCTAGAAGGGCTCAAGTCGGCAATTTTATGCGTCGATGGCGAACAGCTCGAATTGTCGCAGATCGTCTATCGATTGTGGCTTCCTGGAAGCGAACGATGCCAGCTTGCCGAACGACTCCACTCGCGAAATGATGTCGAATGGCTCCCGGTGGAGTAATGCCGAACCAACTCAGCCGTCTTCTTCCAAACCGAAAAGCCGGGTAAACTACCTTCTCTACGGCCGAGTGGCGAAATGGCAGACGCACAGGACTTAAAATCCTGGGAGGAGTAAATCCTCGTGCGGGTTCGAGTCCCGCCTCGGCTACTAATGACAATCTCTTAAACCCAGCAATTCGCTGGGTTTTGCTCGTTGGGGCTCACCGAATCGCGCGGACTCTTTGGCCTTTC
>JANPLP010000696.1:0-3935 GCA_031426595.1 Planctomycetia bacterium
CGAGACGGGCGGCCAGGTTGGATAACATTGTGGAGAGGTTGGATGCGACTTAACGACCGTGTCGAGGGTGCCCGAGCGGTCAAACAAAGAATAAAATGTGCCTAAAACTGAGGCAAAGCCTCAGGGCGTGCCACCCAAAAAAGCCTCAGCGCGTGCCACCCAATTACGATCAACCCAAAAAATTAATCTGGACAAAGCACTAGCGGATGGTGATACGTTAGCTGTGGAGGTTAACTCAAATCGCGAGGCGTGCAACTGGCGAACGGTCAAGCTGGTGTCAGGCTGTGGGTGATCGCGAGCTAGTTTTGAAAGGTTTGCGGAGAGATGATCGCCGAGAAGTTTACAGCAGCAGATCGAGTTGACGAGGTTTACGAGGCGGGGTGGGGAGAGGTTGGAGGTCGCTCGAGGACTGCGCGGTAAGCTGCGCGCGGATGTTGTCCCAGAAGCGGCGGGCCATCGCGGGCGCGAAAGTGTCATCGGGGGTGTGAGCAAAAATGTAGGGAGTGCGACCTTCAGTGACCCACTGGACGATCTGAGGCGTCCACTCGTTGAAGAACGAATCGACTTGTTCGACATGATTTCGGCCGATGAGACGCAGCATCGGATGCTGGCCCGTCGCGGTCGTGCGTGAGGGCGACTTGGGCTTGCGTTGTTGCGCCTGCTTTTCAGAATCATCCTCCGCAGGCGCTTGGTTGAGCGGGCGCGAGTCGAAGATAACTTTGTCGATCCGCAGTTGAGCCAGCAGGTCGTTGAGCTTCGATTCATTAAGGGCGGAATCGAACCAGCTTAGATGCCGAACTTCGACGGCCCAGGGAAACTCGCGAGGGAGAGTGCCGAGGTAGTTTGAAAGCGCTTCGAAGCGATCTGCGGCGAAGTGGGGACCGAGTTGCAGGAAGGTTGGTCCAAGTCGATCGGCGGCGGCGAGTTGCTCGAGAGCGGCGAGAAACTGAGCGGTCGGGGACTCGCAATTCATCAACGCGCGATCGTGCGAAATCTCGCGGGGAAACTTCATGCAGAAGCGAAACCCTGGTGCGGCTTCGGCGGCCCAGCGACGCGCGTTTTCGATCGTCGGAATCGCATAGAAACTGCTGTTGCCTTCGACGCAGTTGAACATTTGCGTGTACCAGTTCAGCCACTGCGGACGTTTGGTTCCGGCGGGGTAAACGACATCGCTCCAGCCGTCGCAATTCCAAACTGGGCAGCCGATGTAGAGCGGAAGTGGGGGCATGGTAGTTAGAAGTTAGAGGTTAGGAGTTGCAAAAATCGTGCTCACCAGGCGGCTTCGAGGATCGCGGTTAGGTCTTGTTCGGTCGGGCGGCGCGGGTTGACATCCATAAGGCGTTTGATCTGAAAGGCTTTTTGAGCGACGAGGGGAATTTGGCTGGCTAGCAAGCCGAGTTCGCGGAGTTTGCGGCGGATACCGATCTGTTTCTGCAGTTCGACGACGGCTTCGATGGCCATTTGGGCAGCGGTTTCGGGCGGCTGTGCAGTTGCAGTTGGGCAAAGCAGGCGCGAAATTTCAGCGAACTGCGAGATCCGTTCGGGTAAATTGAATCGCATCACGTGTGGCAGCAGCAGGCCGTTTCCTTCGCCGTGGCTGCAGTGAGTTAAGGCCCCGATGGGATATTCGAGAGCGTGGACGATTGCGACACCGCTATTAGAGAAAGCCATGCCGGCGAGCATTGCTGCTAGGGCCATGTCGTCGCGAGCAGGTTGGTCCGCTGGGTATTCGTAGGCTCGGATAAGTGAATGGCCAACGAGCCGAATGGCTTCGGCGGCTAGTAAGCGGGTGAGCGGATAGCTGCCTTCGTAGGCGCGAGCTTGCGGGTCGACGCCGACCATCTGTCGGTAATCTCGATTGGTGAAGGCTTCGATAGCATGAACGAGTGCATCGATACCTGAGTGGGCGGTGACATGTGGCGGGCACGAGTCGGTTAAAGCGGGATCGACTAGTGCGACAGCGGGCCGCAACCAACGGCTGAGCGTGCTGACCTTGATACCCGCGTTGGCGTCGGTCAAGACTGCGGAGTGGGACACTTCGCTGCCAGTTCCCGCGGTGGTCGGGATCGCGATGAGTGGCAGGATTGGGCCTGGAATTGCATCAAAACCGAAGTAATTTGCGGGCTCGCCGTTGTGTTTGAGAACTGTAGCAGCAATTTTGGCGACATCTAAATTGCTGCCGCCGCCGATCCCCAAGACGCAGTCGACTTTGCCGGCGCGACCCGCTTCGATCCCCTTTATTGCCGTTTCGATTGCGGGTTCGGGCACGCAAGCGTCGAAGATCTGAGGACTGAAATCCGCTGCTCGGAGGGCTTCGATCAGCTTTCTTACTGGCGGCAGCGAGATCACATTCGAATCGGTGATGACTAGCGGCCGCGAAACTTGAAAACGAGCTAATTCGGAGTGAGTCAGTGACGAGCATCCTCGACCAAACTTGATATTGGCTGCGGATGCGAATTGCCAGACGGAGTTAAAGCGCGAAGGATCGGAACCGCTGTGCATAAATCGCCTCATTTACCTAAGTTGTCATGGCGTGGGTGGGTTGAGGGGGCCGGAGGGTGAAGATTGGTAAGTTCTATCCTTCGTAGGATGAGCTTGGAACAGCCTGCGTTGGCTGTTTCGAGTTGGCGAGGTCGCTGTGAACGCAATGCATTCGACTCTGGCAGCGTAGAAATATAGGGGCGATTTTGTGATTGGGGCTGTGCGGCACCAGTGTTAGGAAAAAAACAAGATCCGCAAGCACTTTGCAGTTGACGCCTTGGATGACCTCCTTTAAACTCGCTCGCTTCCAATTACCTGCGGGCTATGCATTCGATAAGTGAGAGTAATGGTTTGCAGAAATTGGTCTCCGCCAGTAGTTATGAATTCTCTGTGTAAAAGAGGTTTACTGTGTCGGCTGGTTCGCACGAAGTCATTAGAATCCGAATGGAAGCATACGATCACTCGGTGCTCGATCAGAGCGCTCAGGAAATCGTAGAGACTGCGAAGCGAACGCACTCGGAAGTGCATGGGCCGATTCCGTTGCCTACTCGCATCGAGCGTTACACTGTGTTGTCTGGGCCTCACATTGACAAGAAGGCTCGTCAGCAATTCGAGATCCGGACTCACAAGCGGTTGATCGACATCAAGCAAGCCACTGCTCGGACGATTGAAGCTCTGAACAAGTTGAGTTTGCCTGCAGGTGTGGATATCAAAATTAAGGCAACGGCTCGATAGGGCTGGTTGGCTTGTCAGTGACCTGTTATTTTTTGGCTGGTTCGCTGTTTGTATTTATTCAATAGAGTCTCGCAATATGACACGGAGGCTTGTGGGGTAACCTGGTAACAGGTCCTTACGGGCAAGCGTTCGACGGGAAATACGAAGATGGTTAAGGGCATTCTCGGCCGA
This sequence comes from Planctomycetia bacterium, assembly GCA_031426595.1. Lineage (GTDB taxonomy): Bacteria > Planctomycetota > Planctomycetia > Pirellulales > Pirellulaceae > Aureliella. The sequence continues at coordinate 3,388 of JANPLP010000696.1, forward strand.
AAGGTCGGTACTACGCAAATTTTCCGGGAAGACGGCACTGCCGTTCCTGTGACTGTTTTGGAAGTTGGTCCGTGCCACGTTCTTCAGGTTCGTACCGTTGATCGCGATGGCTATGACGCAGTTCAGTTGGGCTTTCTTGATAAGCCGCGTCGGTTGGCTAGTCGTAGTGAGCGAGGTCATGTGGCTGCGATTGGTAGCAAGCGGGCTAAGAATCGCGCTGCTGGTGGTGTAGCTTTGGTAGCCAAGCCTGATTGCGAGCCGAAGCAGTTCGTTCGCGAGTTGCGGGGAACGATGGATGCTGCTGACGTTGGTGCAGCGATCACTGCGGCGGTTTTGGATGGCGTAAAAGCTGTTGATGTGACTGGAACCAGTAAGGGTTGTGGTTACTCCGGTGTTATGAAGCGTCATAATTTCAAAGGTCAGCGTGCTACGCACGGTGTCAAGAAGGTTCATCGCCACGGTGGTGGTACGAGTATGAATACTTATCCTGGCCGTACTTTCCGCGGAAAGAAAATGGCTGGTCGATACGGTGGTACTCAGGTTACTAG
>JANPLP010000697.1:0-2900 GCA_031426595.1 Planctomycetia bacterium
CGGGGCAGATGGAGTTCTCGGGGCAAGTGGCTGCAAGTGGCCTGGATAACTGCGGGTAGCTCTGGCAAGATATTCGCTTTGATTTTCGCGTGTGAATTCGATTGCCGAAAACGCTTGGTAGTTTCGCTTGGTGAGGAATGAAAAAGATGGCTGGTCCACTCGCAATCGTGCTAGCCGCAGGTCGCGGAACTCGGATGAACAGCGATTTGCCCAAAGTGCTCTTCCCGGTGCTCGGCAGACCGATGATTCACTGGGTTTTGGACGCTTTGGAAGCCGCGGGTGTGCGGAATAGTGTTGTTGTGGTTGGCTACCGAGCCGACGACGTCAAGCAGGAATTGGCGGGCCGCAGCGGTGTCAGTTTTGCTGTCCAGGCCGAGCAATTGGGGACTGGGCATGCGGTCCAGCAATGCCGCGACCAGTTAGCGAATCACAGTGGCACGGTCATGATTGTGGCTGGTGATTCACCCCTCATTCAGTCCGCTTCGGTTTCGCGGCTGCTCACCCAATTCACAAGTGGTCGGTGGTCTTGTCTGTTGGGAACGCTAGAAAAAGACAATCCGAAGGGCTTGGGGCGAATAGTGCGGGATGCGGCGGGCAAGTTCGAGCGAATTGTGGAGCAAAAAGATGCCACGCCCGAACAACTTCAGATACGCGAAGTTAACATGAGCACTTACCTGTTCGAAAACGAAGCGTTGCTTTGGGCTCTCGGGCAGCTTCGCAACTCGAACGCGCAAGGCGAGTTTTACTTGACGGATTGCCCAGAAATTCTGCGAAACGGTGGTCGTCAAGTCGACGCGCTGCCCGTGCTGCAAGCTTGTGAATCGCTCAGCATCAATACGATCGACGAGCTCGCGCTGGTCGAAGCGAAGATGTTTGAATTGGGTTACGGCAAGTCGATTGGCTCTTGATTTAATGTATAGTTCGAATCACGTTCTGTTGGACGAAAAATCTCCCATGTGTGAATTGAAGATCTTCAGTGGAAGAGCCAACCCGAAACTGGCCAGCGACATTTGCGAATCGCTGCACCTCGAGTTGGGGTCAATCACGTTGGGTAAGTTCCCCGACGGCGAAAACTACTGCAAGATCGATGACGACGTTCGCGGTCGCGATGTGTTTTTGATTCAGCCCACTTGCCCGCCGGTAAATGACAACTTGATGGAGCTGTTGATCATGATCGACAGTTGCAAGCGAGCTAGCGCGTCGCGCATCACCGCGGTCGTTCCGTATTACGGTTACGCGCGACAAGATCGCAAAGACGAGGGGCGTGTGCCCATCACGGCTAAGCTGGTCGCGAACATGATCACCCGTGCGGGCGCCGACCGAGTGCTGACGATGGACCTCCACGCTCCACAAATCCAGGGTTTTTTCGACGTTCCTGTCGATCACCTGTACGCTGCGCCGGTTCTGAATGCCCACTTTTTAGCCAAAGGCTATGACATCGAAGACATCGTGGTGGTCAGTCCGGATGAGGGGAGTATCAAACGAGCGATCGGGCACTCCAAGCGGCTGGGCGGTCGTTTGGCGATCGTCGACAAACGCCGCGACAATTCGCTAATCACGGTTCAGAAGAACATTATTGGCGGTCCCGTGGAAGGGAAAATTTGCTTCATGTTTGACGACATGATCAGCACCGCAGGCTCCATTCTTGGCGCCGCGGATCTAGTGCGGAAAGCGGGCGCGAAAGAGATTCACCTTGGCGCGACTCACGGCGTTTTGTGCGGCAAAGCTATCGAAAACATTAGCAAAGCCGACATCAATAGCATCTGTGTTACCAACACGATTCCACTACCGCCTGAAAAGCAGTTGGACTGTATCGAAGTCCTGTCCGTTGCTGGGCTGTTGGCGGAAGCGATCCGCCGCATCCATCACCATCAGTCGCTCAGCGAAATGTTCCGGCCGCCAGAGAGCCCGAACGACAAGTAGCCCGCGGCTTGGCTTGGTGGGCAACGATCTAAATCTTCGGCATCTACGGCGACCCATTTCCTGGGTATTGGCGAGTTTGCCGTTGTGTGGTCCGGTTGAGTTTATTTGTCCACCGGGGGTTCGGAGCGAAAAACTGCGACAATGTCTTCGACTGGGATGACGAACAGTTGGTTATCCGGTTCAAAATCGACTGGGATGGCGTTTTTGGGGTGGAAGAGAATTTTGTCGTACTGACGGAGCGGCATATCCTCATCGTGGGCGACTTGGCGGCTGATGGTCACTATGCGCCCTGTGATCGTAGGGATTTCAGCCGCATCGGGGAGCGCAATCCCCCCTTTCGTTTCGCGTTTAGGTTCATCTTTCCGCACCAGCACTCGTGCCCCAATCGGCTCGATGTACTGCATTGGACTGCTTTTCTTGGCCATTACCACCGACTTTTTTTAATTTGTTTGAAAGCCAAAACTTCTTCATCAGGCAACTCGCAAAGCTACTTGACCGCGCGGTGTACGGCAAGGCGACGGGGCAAAATCAGATCAAAAGTCGGGTGAACAGCTATAAAGTTGAAGTCGTTGCCGCGCTCTTTGAGGGGTGTTGAGCCTGCTGAAATCCGTCCGCTTTAAGCAGCATTCGGGCGGACAGTAGAATTTCTCTCCGCGATGTTGGACAGTTGCTCTTGAAAGAAATGATCATTTTGAGATACTTGCCCGTTTAGAAAATCCGGACGCATCCCGGTCTCAAGGCTGAGAATCACGCGTCCCTCCACAAGAATCATTCGCTAAGCCACATTTCAGGTGAGCGATCGGAACTGTCCATGAGTGAAACTATTGAAGTCAAGAAGCGTGAGCTGGTTGGTTCACGCGCGGTCCAGAAGCTACGCAGCCAGGGGATGGTACCCGCGATTCTGTACGGTCACGGTGAAGAGAATATCAATCTGAGCGTTCGTAAAGATGCTTTGGGTTTGGTGATTCGCCATGGCA
>JANPLP010000698.1:0-9776 GCA_031426595.1 Planctomycetia bacterium
TTAAAAGGAAAGAGCTCTCTCAACGATATTGAATTGAAAGCCATCACTTTCAATCGCGATGGGCAAGCAGAGGCTTGGTTTACTATCGATCGCCAAGGAACCGTCAAAACGATTACAGCAGGCGAGCAGATCCCAGTCGCATTACACGACATCGCAGTGGTCGAAGTACTGGCAGACAAAGTGCTAGTACGCGTTAATCAAGATTCGCATTGGATCAAGCTGGGGCAGTCTATCGGCGAAGTGTGCGCACCGCCTGTCAACTTAGATTTGGGATCAAGTACATGATGACTTTCACACCCGTTCGTATTGCACTAATCATCGGACTTTTGGCAACTCAAGGTGTGACGACACGTTCTGCTCACGCTCAACTGTTCGGTAACCGAAGCATCGGCGCTCCTGCGGGCACTCAGGCCCGAAGTCCATTTGGCACGAACAATAACGGTTCGCGAGTGGCAGTACCATCGCTTGGTTCACCTGCAACTGGTCAACCTGCTGCAGGCGGTACGGCACTTCTCGACGGCAACGAAAGGTTTGTTCGCGGCAACCGGTCAAGGCAAGATTTTGTGGGCACAGGCAGGAACGATCTGACGGGATTCGTAGGTGCAGGCCAAGCGATTGGTGTTGGACGAGTTCCAGCGGCCACGGACAGTTTTCGATTAGAAGCGATAAACGCGGCACGCATTAATAAGCCGCTCCCCAAGCAACCGACCAAAGGGATGTACTACCCGCGTTTGGTGTTCGACCAATCTGAAACAATTATTGAATCCGTTGCCTCAAGTTCAGATAGCACTTCGGAGGCCTCTAGAGCGGAGGCTTACACAACGGAGCTTACGCGACGCGTGACGAACGCCGGTGGAAGCAATGTGGAACTTGTTGTGACAGGAAGCAATGTCATCTTGAAGGGTGTCGTCGATTCTAAGCGGACGGCTGAGTTGATCGCCAACCTGCTCAGTTTCGAACCGGGTATTGATCGCATCGACAATCAGTTGTCGGTTCGATAATCCGCCGTCAGTTGCGCACAAAATGATTGAACGCGCTAGATTGTTTAATGGTCGCGAGCGATGGAGTTGATCCAGCGCCCTTGGCGAATGTCATTTTTCGGTGAGTTAAATGTAGTAGCGCCTTGGCCTTTGCGCGTTCGATAGTCGTAAACCTGTGTTGTCATCGGCGAAGCGGCAGATGGTTGCGAGTTCTGCTCGCTGCTTGTTTGAACTGTTCGTGGTGCATTAGCCCCCTCAGCGCTATCAACTTGCCAGCCAGGAGTCGTTGGAACTACTTGAGTTAAGGTTGACTGAGAAGCGGCAGCTTGGGGCACTTCCATGGATGAACCTCGTAGGTGTCTTTGGAAACTTGGAGGCAAGTCAATCGTCTTGATGTCACTTCGCGGTTCTTCTACGGGTTCGCCGCTTGATTCGCTTTCGTCGTCACTATTTTTATGCAAACCCTTAACTTCAAACTTCTTTTGGTGGCCGCTTAACCGAAACGGCGACGTTGAACTTGCTTTCGTTCCGGAAACGGGTTCCTCATCCTGTTCTTTAGTAGGAACTCCCGGAAGCAGCTTGATCGTTGGATCAGAGATAACCGTTCCTCCCTCGTGGCCTTCGAATCGAGCGATCAGACTCAACTTCCGCGGAGGCCCCCCGATCTCACCCCATGGGAGCCAAATGCTGTAGGACGGACCGATCGAAGTCTTGCTCATATGCTCAGCAAATTGTTCGGTGGTGAACATGTACTTGCGAAGTGGTTTCTGTGAATTCAAATCGATGTCTTCGGCATCGAAGACATAGACTGCCAAGCTGCCATTGATTTCAATTGGATCGGTATTTTCTTTTGCATAAAAGTAGATGCGTCCGCCGAAGCCGCGAACTCCCGGCTGATTGGGTTGATGCAGAACCGACTCGGTAAAGACTGGAAGTATGCGATCGGGTAACGCCTTATTATCTTCTTTCTGCCATGGCCACTTAGTTGGCTTTTCTTTTGGTGCAAGCTGACAACCGCAAACTGAACCGATTAGCACGACGAACATCAAATACGCGATGAAACGCGATATGGAAACGGAACGTATGTACGTAGGCTTAGTCATCAACGCACACCTCCCACCTGCGGCAACGGCGCGAATGTCGCTGATGCAGGCACGACAGGTGAAGTTGCGTTCATTGATGCTGAGTTGTTGAGACGAGTTGTTTGACCGGGTGCAGGCAGAGAGTTTGGTGGTGATGATAGCGGTACTGGAGGTGATACAGACTCACTGCCACGCGGTGGAAAATTGCTGGGCGGATCTTGCTTTTCATCATTGGTGCGTTGAGCTTTGTTCGGTGTATCTGGGTTGGACTCGGCAACTGGCTCAGGTATCCCGCGTGGATCAACATCCGGATAGACCACATCCCAGTTACTGCGATCCATCATCTCGACAGTCATATTTGTCGACGGATAGACGTTGCCATGAATATCGAAGATGTCTGCTTCGCACCAACTCATCCTAGCGAACTCAGCTTGCTTCAGTCTCTCCACATCCCCTTGAGATCGAACCACATGAGGAGTCATGATGATCAGTAATTCGGTGCGTTGCAGTTCCGTAAGATCGTAGCTGAACAGGTACTTCAAAATGGGAATATCGCCTAACCATGGCACTTGCCGGTGCTCGGTTCTGGTGCTGCGCGAGATCAAACCACCAAGGATGATTGTTTCGCCGTCGGCTGCGCTAACGGTTGCTTGCGCAGTGATCGTATCAACGCGAGGCGAACGTATCACGGCGCCGTTGGCAGAGATCGAAACCGGTATCCCTTCGCTTTCCGGGCCAAGCTTCGACTTTTCCGCGTCGATTTCCATCACAACGTTTCCTTCGGGGCTGATGCGAGGCGTTACGCCGATGATCAAACCGACGTTTTCCAGCGCCACGTTGTTTTGAGCGCCGTTCTGATTGATGATTGAGCTAACGATGCGCGGCACACGCTGACCAACTTGGATAAACGCTTGTTGATTGTCGAGTGTTAGGACTTGCGGTCGGCTGAGGATCTCAAGGCGACGCGAGTCTTGCAGCGCGCGCAGTAGGAAACTGACGTTCTCGCTGCTCGCCGAGAGCACTAGTCCGCCGAACCCAAGCGCCTCGTTGTTCCGACCAACGGAGAAATTGGATATTCCCTGCGAGCCAACTTGTCCCGACGAGTTAAGGGCTCGTGAAGAACCGCTGTTCCCAAGCGGATCATTTGAATTGAAATTGAAGCCGGGAGTGTTGGTCGCAGCCACAATTTCCTGAGCAGTCTCAGTCACTACACCCGCTGGCGTTGATGTGTTGGTGGTAGTGGTACGAGTCAGCAATCCACCAAGTAGACTGCGATCGAAAAGCACCGAGTTCTGAAGCCCCACCTCAGCGCCAAATTCGTCGGTATCTCCAAGAATGATCTCTGCAATCATGACCTGGATCATGACTTGAGGCGGTTGCTCGTCGAGCTGTTCGATCAATCGGCTTATCTCATCGTAATAACGAGGAGTAGCGCTCAAGATCAACTTATTCTGAACCGGTTCCGGTACAACGACCACTTCTTTCTCTAATTGCTCAAACGGATTCGAAGATCCAGGAGTTGCGTTCTCAACCACTCGCTTGCTTCGCAAAAACTCGTTGATGGCCAGTGCCACGTCAACAGCGGGCGAGTTCTTCAGTTGGTAAACAGTGCTCTTGCGCTGCATCGTGTCACTCTCGTCCAAGCGCACAATGAGCGCTTCGACGATCTTCAGATCTCCATCGGAGCCGACGACCATGATGTTATTGCCGCGGGTGTCTACGGTGAATCGCAAGGGGAGTAATGCCGATTCGTCCGGTGCACTGGACAGTTGCGACGTACCCGGCGCGCCGGGTGCTTGCGCGGGTAGTAAAGCCCGCAGCGTCTCAACCAAAGCGCCGGCATCGCCATTTTTTACCGGAAAAATCTTAATCTTAGCGACCTGCCCCGGTGTATCGAGTTGTTCAATCAGTTTTTCGATCAACGGAAGATTTTCAGGCGAGCTTTTGGCAATGATTGTGTTGTTGCGCTCATTGACTGTGATTTGGCTAGCACCCAGAATTCCGCTGGTCACAACGGGTCGGCCGTCTTGATCAAGGAGTTGCACACTTGAGCTCTTGCCGGTAGTGGGAGCGGTGAGCGCTTGAGTGAGTGCGTCGGCTACATCCGCAGCCAGACTATTGCGAATTGGAAACACGCGGGCTTGCTGCATGGCTCCAGCCCGTGGGACATCCAATTGTTCGATCAACAAAGCAACTTCTTGAAGGTCTCGCTGAGCGGCGCTGACTACGATGGCATTCGTTCGATCGTCGACCATCGACTGAATAATCGGTCCAAGTCCTTCGCGATTGGCGAAAAATGTTCGTAACTGTGTTTGCAGTTCACTGGCGTCTGCGTGACGCAACTGGAAAACGGAGAACTGCGAGTTGGGTGGGACGGGCAGGTCCAACTTTGAAATCAACTCTCTGGTGGCTTTGATGGCTTCGCCCCAGCCAATCAGCAACAGCGCGTTTGGCTTGACTAGCGGAGTCACGGTGGCTTGACCTTGGCGAGAGCCAACCAGTTTTGGTTGTGTCTCGATAATGAGTTTCGAAATTGCTTCCGAGCTCGCGTGTTGCAGCGGAATGACTTCAACTTCGGGTTGAATCAAACGACTGGCCTCGTCTAATTGCTTGATAATCTCGGCTAGATCATTGAGCTGCTGATCGCGCCCGCGCAGGATGATCGCATCGATCTCGGGGAGCATTTCAACTTGAACACCTTCGAACTGCTGCAACGGCAAACTGGGTGTCGGCGCTGACTTATTGGGATCAGTCGGCGCCGCAGGTACGGGGTTGGGTTCATCTTGGAACGAAGACGCGAATTGGGTCCGACGAATACCAAGAAAGCTCGGTACACTGAATTTACTTCCAGCCGGTACTGTATCAGGCGGCATCACCGCAGACTTTGTCAGCGAGTTTTGTCCATTGTCGTTTAAAGGCAAGATACGAACGATACGTTCCGAAGTTGGAAGTGCCAATGCAGCAACGATGTTCGCGACATCCGTTGTCAAAAGTGCTGGGCCTTGCACAACGATACGCTGCTGCAGTGGAACAAAATCGACGAGGACTCGACCGGTGTTTAGACGAAGTTCCAATCGCCCAGGGGTCGATGCATCCACATTCGTTCTTCCCTGAAACAATCGAGCCAATAATTGTTGCACTGGGTTCATTGATGCCGCGGGTACCGAGACATCGCTGCGTGTAATCGCATTCGACTGGGGCAACTGGCCTACGGCGAGCTCATTGGTAAATTGAAGCAGCGCAACTAGGCAGGTGGCAACGAATTTCTGCTGGGTACGCATCCATGCTCCCGTATGGTCTTTATCCTTGAACCTACCAAGTTGGTTCAATGAATCGAATCGCGTACAAGTCGATGAGTTCTTGGTAGGGCGGGCGTTAGGGGTAGAGGTCCGACACTAGAAAAACGACTGCCCAAAGTCAAGTTCAACTGCGCGTGGGAGTTACGACCCATCAAGGTCGAGGCGGGCGAGCGTGGGTATCGTCGCATTGATCAGCTGATCAAATCATGCAGGATTTTACCGTGTACATCCGTCAGACGGCGGTCGATGCCATTATTGCGGTAGGTAAGCCGAGTGTGGTCGATACCCAATTGATGCAAAATGGTTGCGTGGATGTCGTAGACTTGGGTAGGGTTGTTGCGATCCAGCGGCTTGTAACCCCAAATATCGCTTTCTCCATGAGTGATCCCACCTTTTATCCCGCCTCCGCACAACCAATTAGTAAACACGAAGGGATTGTGATCGCGACCTTTGCCGCCCTGCGAGGATGGCATACGGCCGAATTCAGTGGTCCACAAAATGATCGTATCGTCCAGCATGCCGCGCTGCCGCAGATCGTGAACGAAAGCGGCACAGCCCCGCGCCATCCCTAAAGCTAGCGGACCGTGGTCACGTTCAACATCTTCGTGTGAATCCCAGTTGCGACGCGGAAAGCCATTATCGTTGCCACTCCAGATTTGGACGAAGCGAACACCGCGTTCGAGCAAACGTCGTGCAGCTAGACATTTTTGGCCGAAGTAAAACGTCTCTTCAGCTTCATTGATATCTTTACTCCACGTCTGCGGACCCCGTTCCAGCCCGTAAAGCTTCATCGAGTGTTCGGATTCAGTTTTGAAGTCGAGCGCTTCGGGAGCAGCCATTTGCATGCGAGCCGCCAGTTCGTAGCTGCGAATGCGTCCCTCGAGTCGCGGGTCGTCGGCGCGCGAGGCCGCGTGTTCCCGATTGAGTCGAGTCATAAGAGCCTGCGAGGCACTTTCGCCCGGTGCGGTGATGTACGAGCCGCTTCGATGAGGAAAGAGATCTGCAATGGGATCGGGACGTCCCGGATAAATGATTGTGCCAGCATGTTGGGCTGGGAGAAACGCAGCATCCCAATTCTTCACTCCGTTGGAACCAAATCCGCGATGATCCGGCAAAACAACAAAGCTCGGGAGGTTCTCGTTGACCGATCCAAGTCCGTAACTGACCCAGCATCCGGCTCCCGGAAAACCTGGAAGCAAAAAGCCCGTCGATTGCAGCAGCGTAGCGGTACTGTGCACACCGGACTTGCTGACCATGTTATGCACGAATGCGATCTCATCTACAACGTTGCCAAGAGGTGCAACCACATCGCTGAGCATCTTTCCAGATTCACCGTAAGGTTTGAAATTCCAGATCGGCTTCATCCATGGACCAAGTCCATTCTGGAACGCTTCAACGGGTTCGCCAAAATCGCTCGCAAAGCCATGACGTTTGTTCAGCTCGGGTTTGAAATCAAATAAATCGATGTGACTCGCCGCGCCCGACATAAAGAACTGAACGACACGTTTCGCTTTCGCCGGATGGTGAACTTGGCCCGTTGTATCCGATATCGATGGTTCGCTGGCTGAAAAATGACCATCCGAAGCAAGCAGGGATGCCAGCGCGATACCTCCCAGGCCACTCCCCAGGAAACCGCCCGACTCCATCAAAAACGATCTGCGAGATTGCATGCTTCGAGGCTCAGTCTACAAAGGTGAAGGCATTTAAGTTCAATAACATGCGGCAAAAATAGGGGAGACCATGTGCGTTTGCAAAATCGATTAATGGCTGTCGCTCAGTTTCCGAGGGCGATGTGCCGAGTGCGAGTTGATAAGCGAGTTCGACTTGCCCGCCGACATCATTTTGCTCGCGCGCAACACGTTCTGCGAAGTGCTTTGCTTGAGTCAGCATGAATCCGTTGTTCAGCAAAGCCAACGCTTGGATGGCCGACAGACTCTCGTTCCGTTTTTCGACTCTCATCGAGGGATCAGCGCAGTCGAGCGATGTCATCCACGGTTGAGTCTGCGAGCGTACGATGAAACGATAAACTGATCGGCGCCATGTGCGAGTGTCTTCGGGATCAGCCAAGTCGTATTGGTAATGCGGTGAATGCTCCGGATGTTCGATAACGAAGTCCTCCCATCCAGGGCCGCCCATGGTGACATTCAAATTTCCACTGACCGCTAAGACAGCATCGCGAAGCGCCTCCGCTTCTAAACGACGTCGATTCTGTCGCCACAGCAAGGTGTTGTTGGTATCCAGTTGTTCGCCCCTGGCGTTGCCAATTGACGATTGGCGGTAGGTTTCGCTGTGAACAATCAGACGATGCAACTTCTTCAGCGAACCGCCGCTATCGCGAAATTCTCTGGCTAACCAGTCCAGCAATTCTGGATGCGAAGGCAAACCGCCGTTGTGTCCCAAGTCATTGGGAGTATCTACAAAACCTCGCCCGAAATGGTACTGCCAAACACGATTCACGATGCTCCGCCATGTCAAGGGATTATTTGCATCCGTGATCCATTTCGCCAACGCAACACGCCTTGCTCCTTCCGGAGCGGTGAGTGGCACATCAAATCGAGCGGGACGAAACGCAAAAGAAGATAAAGCGCCAGGCGATACCTCACGGCCGGGCAATGTGACTTGGCCACGTGCAAGTAAAAATATCGGTCGAGGTTTTCCGCCCTGGGCGCCAGTACCAGCGAAAGCGCCACTGCCGCTGTGGACTCCACCCGCATAAATCATTTGAGGAGGCGGGAGCGACTTGAGCTCCGCATTTAAACTGCTTAACGACTTGATCAAATCGCGACGCGTTTGTGCAGTCCCATCATCGGCGAAGGATTCTAACAGCTTTTCGCGAGCAACGACCAACTCTTCCCTGCTCTCTTGAACAACCGGTGCAGGAGCGATGGAATCTGTCAAATTGGATCGTCGCCAGCGAGGGGGCGCTTCGATCGAGTCCAGCGACTGAACCGAACATCCGAGTGCCATATTTTTGCCCGAAGCGTCAAACACCTGGAGCTCGGCGAGTGCAAAGATAAAGTCGTTCTGCCGTGCGGCGAGCTTGGTTGCCGTCACGCGCACATATCTCCCTGCCTTAGCGGAGCCTTCCTCCCTGTTTATCGTGAATGGATGAATGCCCGGATTCTTCACGTCAGCCATCAGTGTGATTGCATTCGAGTTTCCGATCGAATGAACAGCAGTTAGGAAGGCTGGATCATCGCTGACCTCGACTTTAAAGCGGACGGGAAATCCAAATCCGGCTCCAATTGAATTGAAATCGTCGTAGCAAGGTAAGAGAGTTACATGGTCAACATCACTATGTTTGCCAAGATCAACTTGAACCCATTTGGATTGCTCTGCGGTGGACGAAATTTCGCTGTGATAGCCAAACTCAGGACTCGAATTCGCTTGCGGCGCGGGCCGCGAGGCGCTGTCGATTTTCGCAGTCAATAACTTGTAAGCTTTGCCTGCGGCATGAATCAACGGCCCATCGATCTTTTGAAGCTCAGCGTTGGTTGACTGATGTTGCGAGGTCAGGTTTTCGAACTGCTCCTGGGTCGATTTGTCCCGATAATACTTTCTGTCAGTGCGATCCAACGCGGCAAACACCGCTTGTAGACTGTAATAGTCATCTTGGGTAATGGGGTCAAATTTGTGTTGATGACATTGCGCGCAGTGAACCGTAATGCTGCAAAATGTCCCGAGCGTGTTGGAGACCATATCGTCGCGGTCGAGGTGCCTAGCGATTTTGCCATCCGTTTTCGATTCTGGAACTTCAGCATGGCCAATGAAATCCCAGGGACCGGCAGCGATGAAGCCAAGCGCTTCGATGCCATCTGGAGTGCCGGGCCAAAGCATATCACCAGCGATTTGCTCTTCAACGAATCGAGCGTAAGGCTTGTCTTCATTAAAGGACCGGATCACATAGTCGCGGTAGGGCCAGGCGTTCGCGCGCGGCTTGTCTTTGTCATAACCATGAGTGTCACCGTAGTGAACGACATCCAGCCAATGACGCGCCCACCGCTCACCATAGCGCGGTGAAGCCAGAAGTTGTTCAACCAATTGATCGTAAGCCGCAGAAGCATCTTTATGCCAAGCCAGTTCAAAGGTGGTAAGGTCTGTCGGCGTAGGTGGCAAACCGACTAAGTCAAAGTAAAGCCGCCGCGTAAGAGTCCGGGGATCAGCAGGCAATGACATCGCGAGTTCATATTCAGCCAACTTCGCTTTAATGAAGCGATCGATGGTCGCCGGACTAGCGGCGGAATCCTCTCGCAAAGGAAGCGATTTGAAACTGTACCAATCTCGAGGGTCATCAAGCTTTACGCTGGCAGCCTCAGGCCATATTGCACCTTGATCGATCCACTGACGCAGCAACTCAATTTCATCGGCTGTAAGTCTCGTAATCTTACTTTCTACGGGCGGCATGACCGTATCGC
>JANPLP010000699.1:0-13455 GCA_031426595.1 Planctomycetia bacterium
GAACACCGTTGTTCTCACCAACAGCGACAAAGTGAAGAAAGCTCAGGCGCAGACGCTTGAGTTTTTGCTGCTGAACCATCCTTTGGATTGCTCTATTTGTGATCAAGCAGGCGAATGTTATTTGCAGGATTACACCTACAAGTTTGGCAAGGCCGAAAGTCGGCTGAACGAGCCCAAGGTGCAACGCGTTGATAAGTATCATATCGGCGAGCAGATCGCGTTGTTCACCGACCGTTGTGTGATGTGCACGCGCTGTGTTCGGTTCACTCGAGAGATTAGTGGCACAGCGGAATTGCAAGTTACGAACCGTGGCAGTGTGGAAGAGATCGACATTTTTCCTGGCGAACCTTGCAACAACAAGCTGGCGGGGAACGTTGTGGATTTGTGCCCAGTGGGTGCGCTGTGCAGCAAGGATTTCCTATACAAGAAGCGTGTGTGGTGGCTGAAGACGCAAAGCAGTGTTTGTCAAAATTGCAGCACGGGTTGTAGCATCCATATCGATCAAGAAGACAACCGTGTCTATCGATTGCGGCCGCGCGAAAATCCGCAGGCGCAAGGTTCCTTCATGTGCGACGAAGGACGCTTTGGCTGGAAGTATGTTGAAAGTGAAGCTCGTTTGTTCGGACCTCGCGTCGGTCGGCTTCAGGTGGCATCGCAACATCATGTAGCGCATGTTCCGAGCGGCAACAACGGCTCGCATGCTGTGGGCAGTCATGATGGCACGGGAAGTGGTGATGCGCGGCATCATATTCACGATCAAGGTGCGTTGAATGAACTAGCCACTGTCGATCCTTGGCCGCAGGTGCTGAGCACAACGCGGCAGGCGATCAAGTCGATAGCTGAGTCGGGAGCGGACCGTTTTGTGGTTGTGCTATCGCCGATGATGTTCTGCGAAGAGGCTTATCTACTTGCCAGCTATGTGAAGTCGATAAGCAAGAAGATTACGCTTGCCATGGGTCCGGTGCCTGTTATTGGCGAAGACGATCAGTATCCCAAGGGACCCAAGGGGGAGCCACCGGCGGCGGATAAAGTCAAGTTTACGATTCGTGCAGAGAAGTGTCCGAATCGTTTGGGAGTGGAAGCGATACTCAAGCACTTCCAAGGTGAAGTGATTGCATTTGATTCGATCACGGATCGTTTGAGCAGTAAGAAGCTTGAAGGCATCTACATTGTTGGCGGTTACCCAGTCGCTTGGTTGGAAGCCTCGGAGCTTAGCCGGTTCGAGGGGCTCTCGACCCTAATTGTTCAGGACTTCATGAGTTCACCGCTGACTGACATGGCTACGATTGTATTGGCTTCGGCTACCTTTGCGGAACGTCAAGGAACCGTCGTCAACCATGCTGGGTTGGCGCAGGAGGTTCATCAATCGATACGTGGGTCGACGGACGTTCGGCCTGACGGGCGATTATTGTTTGAGCTCGCACAGCGGCAAGGGATGTACAACGCGTCGACGATTCGCAAAGAGATGGCGAAAGAGATTCCTGCTTTCGCAGCGGTGGCTGGCGAGATCGGTGAGCTGGGCGTCCGACTGTTTACTACTGTTGAAGGAAAGAGTGCGTAGTCATGCTAGCGCAGTTCAGTTGGGACGAGATTTGGCCGTTGGCGGTTGCGATTGGCATCGTGATGGCTGTGATTCCAGGGCTCGGTTTGTACATGACATTCATCGAGCGTAAAGCAGCGGCTTACATTCAGGATCGAATCGGTCCGAATCGTGTTGGGCCGCTTGGGCTTTTGCAAGCGGTTGCTGATGCGATCAAGATTTTCTTAAAAGAACAGGTGGTTCCCAACCACGTCTTCAAGTCGGTGTACTTTGTGGCACCGGTATTGGGTTTGATCTGTGCGATGCTGGGGGCGGCTGTGGTACCGTTTGGTCCGACTGATCCCAGTTCGACGAGTGGCTTTCGAGCGATTATCGCTCCGCATGTTGATATTGGATTGTTGTTTCTATTAGCGGTTTCGAGCTTGTCTGCGTATGGAATTGTGTTGGGCGGTTGGGCATCGAACAACAAGTACAGCATGTTTGGAGCGTTGCGATCCTGTGCACAATTCATTAGCTACGAGATTCCGATGGGTCTGTCGCTTTTGGGTGTGATCATGATTACGGGGAGCCTAAACATTGAGCAAATGGTCACTGCGCAGGGTGAAGGAATTACCGGTTGGAACATTTGGTGGCAGCCGCTCGCTGCGCTACTTTTTTTTACTGCTTCACTGGCTGAAACGAATCGATTGCCATTTGACTTGCCCGAATGCGAGCAGGAGTTGGTAGGTGGATTTCACACGGAGTATGGCGGGATCAAGTTCTCGTTGTTCTTCTTGGCTGAGTACACGCATTTGACGACGGTGAGTTTCTTAACGGCGCTTTTGTTCTTGGGTGGTTGGAATTTCCCTGGATTGACGGGGCCTATCGATGCTTCTGTGACGGGCTATCTTCTTCGCTGGTTAGTCTTGGTTCTCAAAGTCGCGTTTGTGACTGCCGTCATTATTCAGCTGCGATGGACGTTACCCCGATTTCGATTTGATCAGTTGATGGGGTTGGCATGGTGCGGCATGATTCCTTTGGCACTGCTGAATTTTGTGGGTGTCGTGGCAGTGCTCTCGTTTGGATTCTCGAAATGGTGGTTGGCTCCGTTGTCTTTGGTCTTGGTGTTGGTCGCCGGATGGTGGACTGCGAAGACGACCACGGCGAGCATGTCGCGGCGGACTTCACTTAAGACGGTTGCCCCAGCGGTGAACTAACGGCGAGCTTTAGGTAGATACGATGACAAAACAAAAAACAGTAAAGTGGGCTGAGCCGCCGAAAATTGGGATCGCCGAGGCGCTATACCTGCCCGCGATTCTCGATGGTGTGGCGGTCACCGTGAAGCACATGTTGAGCGGCAAGCCCATCACGCGACAGTATCCAGAAGTTGAGCCGGATATTCCGCAGAATTATCGGGGTGTGCATCGTTTGAATCGCGATGACAAGGGCCGAGTAAAGTGTGTCGCTTGTTTCTTGTGCGAGACGGCTTGTCCAGCCAACTGCATCACCATCAAGGCGACAGGGACTGACAAAGACGATCCTAACTGGAACGACCGGGATAAGTATCCAGCGTCGTTTGAGATAGACGAGTTGCGTTGCATTTACTGCGGCATGTGCGAAGAAGCTTGTCCTGTGGATGCGATTGAGCTGACAACGATCTACGATTTGACCGGTCTCTCGCGCGAAGAGATGGTGTTTGACAAAGAGAAGTTGTTGAGTGTTTACGATGAGACGGTGGCGACGGGCAAGGACCCAGTGCGGACTCGCCGCGGTGTGCTTGGCCCCGCTTCAGAACCAACTGCGGGAGTGAAGGCGAATTCGATTAGCGACAAAGCGGCTGGCGGCGGCGGGGTGAAATCATGATAGAGCTTTGGTTGGCTTATGGTTTCTGCGCCATCGCAGTAGTGTTAGCAATCGCATTCGTGATGATCAAGCATCCGGTTCACGCGGCGTTGAGTTTTGCGTGTGTGGTTCTCGCAGCGGCGGGTGTTTACTTGCTGCAGGATGCTGCGTTTGTGGCGGCTTCGACTGTGGTGGTTTACGCGGGAGCCACCATCATTATCTTTATGTTCGTGCTGATGTTCGCTCAGCAAACTAATTTGCTGGACTACGACACACACAAGCAGAATCCTATAGCCGCTGGGGTTGTGGCAATCGCTCTTGCGGCGACCGTGATCTCCGTCGCATTGAAGGAGTTGCCGAAGTTAGAAGAGCAACTCGCGGCGAGAAAGTCTTCGGTTGAAGGGGTCAAAGAGTCCTCTCAGGAGGCTGAAAGTGGAGCAACTGCAGCGGGAGCTGCTTCCGATGGAGCTCGCGTCGTTGCTGGCACAAGTGAAAGCTCTTTAGGGCTTACGGACAGTGGAGCTTCGAAGGAAGGTTCAGCCGAATCGGGTGAATCAAAAGTCGCAGCAGATCAGGAACTTCAAGAGGATCGATTTACGGTAGCCAAGCTTGGTGCCGCATTTTACACTCGCTACCTGTTGGCGATCGAGATCGCTGGTACGCTGTTGCTGGTGGCAACAATTGGCGCAGTGGTGATTGCGCAGCGTGAGCCTCAGGGGGACGCGAAGGAAGCAACGAAATCATGATTCATCCAGCTCTATTGATTGGTCCATGTTTGGTCGCGGTGGGAATTTTTGGCTTTCTGACGCGACGCAATTTGATCCTTATGTTCCTGTCGCTTGAGTTGATGTTGGCGGGAGTAAGTTTGAACTTTGTTGTGTTCGGTCAAATGCATGGTGATTTCGGCGGTCAGGTATTCTCGGTTTTGATTTTGGTCGTCGCGGCGTGTGAAGCGGCGTTAGCGTTGAGTGTGATTGTGGCGTTGGTGCGACTGCGCGGGACGCTTGATAGTAAAGCGTGGAGCGCGTTGCGTGAGTTTCAGTTTGAGGATCAAACGAGCTCGGGAGGCCGATCTGCTGAAGACAGGATTCCTGAGTTAGCGGGTCGGGCGGCTGAAGATCATGAGCATCCGGAGGGATACGAAGATTTGCCGAAGTTAACGCCTGCGGGGCTCGATCCACAGACGCGACCGATTGATTCTGATTTCCAATTGCCTGATTTAGCGGGACGAGCCTAAGCCTGAGGCTTAGTAAGACAAGAGTGACTATGGATTATTATATTGCTTGGTTGATACCGCTCGGCCCACTGGCTGCGGCTGTGATTGGGACTTTGATCGCGTATCTGAATCCGCGGGCCACTTTCGCACATTTAGTGACCTGGGCAGGACTAACCGTATCCGCGTTTGCGTCGCTGTATTGTTTGATGCGCGTCGATGCAGCGACGGGCGTGATAGCGGGTGGTTATAACTGGTTGGATTTCGCTCAGATGCGAGTTCCGATCTCGTTGCAGTTAGACGCGACAAGCTTGGTTCAGATCTGTGTGGTAACCGTGGTTGGGACATTAGTCTCTTATTACTCTGCGGGTTACATGCATGGTGACAAAGCGTACGCGAGATTCTTCGCAATTTTCAGTGCGTTCGTTTTTTGCATGGCAATGTTGGTTCTCGCGGACAACTTGTTGGTACTGTATATGTTTTGGGAAGGGGTTGGTCTGTGCAGTTATCTGATGATTGGTTTCTGGTATGAGCGCCCTTCCGCGGCGAAGGCGGCGATGAAGGCGTTTGTGATCAATCGATTAGCAGATACTGGATTTTTATTTGGCATCTTGCTGTTATGGTTGGGGATTGGTCAAGTTGCGCCGGAATCGGAGGTGATCTCGCGGCTGGATTACAAAGTGATTTTTGACGCGCTGCCAGCTCTGGCGACTTCGAATCCGGATTTGCTCTTTATGGTGGCCGCGATGCTTTTGCTTGGCGCAGTCGGCAAATCGGCGCAGTTCCCACTGCATATCTGGCTACCTGATGCGATGGAAGGTCCGACTCCGGTTAGTGCATTGATTCATGCGGCCACGATGGTGACGGCGGGCGTTTATCTGATGTGCCGTATGTCACCTCTATTGGTATTGGCACCGGGAGTTTTGGTGTTTGCGGGGTGGCTAGGAGCGATCACTGCGATCTTGGCTGCTTCGATTGCGTTGTTTCAAGATGATCTTAAGCGAGTGTTGGCTTATTCGACGGTCAGCCAACTGGGGTACATGTTCATGGCGATCAGTTGCGGCGCTGTCACAGATTTAATGCCGCTAGCGGTGGCTGCTGCGTTGTTTCATGTGGCGACACACGCGTTCTTCAAGGCGTTGCTATTTCTGTCTGCTGGAAATGTGATGCACGCGATGGGTGATGTGATCGACATGCGTCAGTTCAGCGGCCTCAAGGGTGTTTTGCCCAAGACGCACATTCTGTTTTTAATTGGTGGTGCTGCGTTGGCTGGACTTCCACTTTTGTCGGGCTTTTGGAGTAAGGACGGTATCCTCGGGTTGCTGGTAGATGCGCAGCATGATTCGCCGTATGCAACGTCGTTCCAAGTCTTCTTTGTTGTGGGTTTGATCACGGCTGGGCTGACGGCCGTGTATACCAGTCGAGCTTACTATCACACGTTCCAAGGTAAGGCTGTTTTTCCCAAAGAGGCGGGTGAGCATCCACACGAGGCGACCGCGGCAATGTTATTGCCGCTGGCGGTGTTGGCTGTTGGCAGTGTGATTCTCGGAGCCGCAATAGGACCAACGGGTATGTTGGGTGATTACTTGCACGAGATTCAGTACTTGGTGGCTGCTGAGCACGCTGAGCATCGCGTGTGGGTGATGATCGCAAGTGGAGCCGTAGCGGTGTTGGGTGTTGCGATCGGTTGTCTGTCCGCTTCCCAAGCGTGGACTTTCCGTTCCGCTGGTGAAGCTGGGCGCAGTTTCTCTTCGGCGGGCAAGAGTCGCTTCTTTATGGACGAAATGTTAGCGACAATCTTTGTTCGTCCGACAGAATTCGTGGCAGCGCGGTTAAGTGAGTTAGATTTGCAAGGCGTCGATGGCTTGTGGCGTAATATCGTGGCATTGCCGCAGAAGGCCGGTTGGGCGTTTAGCTTTATGCAGCGTGGGCAGTTGGGTGGCTATTCGCTGTTAATGGCGATCGGCTTAGTTGCATATCTTTTGCTGCTCTCGTTTGGCGGATAGGACTGGATCGATGTTGATATTGGCATTAATTGCGATTCCATTACTGGGCGGTGGCTTACTGCTGGCATCGCGTTCGACTGGGTTGGCGGACAGTGCGCGCGAGGCGTTGGCAATCGGGTTGGCTTTTGTGAGTTTGGTTTTGGGTGTGGTCTGTACCTATCAAGTGATGCAATCCACGGTGGAGCAGACTTCCGGTGTCACACCTAGGATTGAGTATAGCCCGGCTTGGCTGCATGTGAATTTGCCGGCAGCGTTAGCGACCAATGACGGCGGCTGGCAATTAAGTTTGGGTTTGGATGGAATTGGCGCAGCGATGGTTTTGCTGACGGTGATTGTGGCGTGCGCCGTGTTAGTGATTGCTCGGAGCACCGTGGAGAGCAACCGAGGCGATTATGCTTCATGGATTTTGGTTGCGACTGGCGGTTTGTTGCTCGTTTTCTGCGCGATGGATTTGCTTCTGTTCTATATCGGATTTGAGATCACGTTGATTCCGTTGTTTGCGATGATCTCCGGTTGGGGAAATGCAAACGGAGCAGCGGCGGCTAAGCGCTTTACGCTTTACACTTTGGTCGGAAGCATCCCGATGGTGCTCGGACTGTTCGGCATCAGTCAACTGTATCGAGGTGAGAGTGGGTGGACCGTGCATATGCCGACGCTCGCGTTGCAGGCTGCCTCCATGACGTTAACGACCGAGCAGGCGAACTTGCAGGTGTGGGTCTTCTTGTTGTTGGTTTTGGGATTAGGAATTAAGACAGCGATTATTCCATTGCACACTTGGCTGCCTACGACCTATGTTGCGTCGCATCCGACGACGACCGCTTTTTTAGCTGCGGTTGTGTTGAAGATGGGATTGTTCGGATTTGTTCGGTTGGTGTTGCCGTTCACTGCAGATGCTTGTGAAACGCTGGGGCCAGGAATGTTTGGTTGGTTGGGTGCGATTGCAATCGTTGGTGGTGCGTTGATTGCGTTAGCGCAAAAGGATCTCAGCCTCATGTTTGCTTATAGCAGTCTGTCGCACGTGGGTTTTATCACGATTGGTCTGTTCTCATTGAGTGGTGAGGGTATCGGCGGTGCGACATTGCAGATGTTCAATCATGGTATCACTACTGTGGCGATGTTTTTGCTGGTCGCCTGCATGTTGGTGCGGCGACCAAATTTACGCATAGATGAAGAGGCATCTGGTTTGGCGACTCAGTTTCCGCGGCTTGGATTTTTTACCGTATTCTTTATTACTGCGGCTGCAGGCATGCCTGGTCTGAACAACTTTGTCGGCGAGTTGCTGACGTTATCGGGAATGATGAGCCGACGGCCAGTGATTACGGGTGTTGCGGTCCTAGGCGTAGTGCTAGGCGCTTGGTACTCCTTCCGAATGTTGCAGTTTGTTTTGTTTGGAAAGATTGAAAAGAATCGATCCAAGGGTCGTTCTTCGAGTCTAGAAGGACGCGTTACGACCGATTTATCGCTTGAGCAAAAAGCGGTTTTTGGAGGGTTGGCGGCACTTTGCTTATTTATTGGAGTGATGCCAAATTCGGCGATTGGATTGATTAAGGCCGACGTGGTCGGTATCGCGAGTGCGTTCGATGGTTCTCGCGGCGCGATGGCCGAAACGGCTCAACGGCGCCTTGAAACAGGGCAAACCAGTGCTCTCGAGAAAACCAGTGCTCTCGAGAAAACTAGTGTTGGTGAGGAAATCACAGTCGGCAGTGAAATGCTGGTGGCTGTTGCGCAGGAAATGACACCCAGCGACGCGCGTGCGGGTTCGAGTGGATTGAAAGCAGAATAATGACTCCGTCCGAAATCTTACAACAAATCGAAATCGTTCTACCTGCCAATATTTTGTTGCTGGCAGGTGCGTTGGTCTTGGCCTTGGGCTTGTTTAACCCATTGGTCAGTCATCGTGGCGTTTTGGGTGGGACGACCATCATTGCGTTGCTTGCGGCAGGCGCTTCCTTGTTTTATTCATCGCCCGCGGAAGCATCTATGGGATCGCTGTTCGAATGCGATCGGCTGTTTATCACCGCCAGTTGGTTGACGCTGCTGGGTGGTGGGTTGGTGGTGTTGATTGGATGGGATTATGTGCCAGCTCGTCATGTTTCCGAGTACTACAGTTGTGTGCTGTTCATGTTATCGGGGTTGGTTTATACGTCGGCAGCCATTGATTTGACGTCGCTGTTTCTAGGTTTGGAATTGATCAGTATCCCGACCACTGTATTACTTGGGGTAGTGAGTTCAAAGAACGCAGGGCGCGAGTCGACTCTAAAGTATTTCACGTTGAGCGCCTTTGCTTCAGCGATCTTTTTATTCGGTTGTTCTTATTTGTACGGAGCGGCGGGTAGTACTTCGTTGGATGCGATCGTTTCGAACGATAACAACCTGGGTTTAACCCAGATTGGCTTGGCCGTTGCGGTGTGCGGCTTGTTCTTCCGATTGACGGCGGTTCCGTTTCACTTTTATGCTCCGGACGTTTTTGCCGGTGCTAGTCTAGCTGTGGTTGGTGGTCTTTCGTTCTTGCCGAAGCTTGCTGGTATTGTCGGGATCTACAAACTGATGGTTGGATCACCCGAGGTTTTTCAAGCCGGTTCGGCTGTGGTTCCGTTGCTTTTGGTTGGGGCTGTAGTGACGATGACGGTGGGTAATTGTGCTGCACTGAGGCAGACTTCGATTCGCCGCGTGTTGGCGTATTCCGGAATCGCACACAGCGGATATCTGCTCGTTGGGCTGGCGTGTGCGGTGGTTGTGTCGCAAGGAGCAGCGATTTTGACCGATTATCTGGCGGCTTATGCCGTCATGACGTTGGCACTGTTCGCAGTTCTGACAGCGATTGAACCGGTGCAAGGTTCGAAAGAAGAAGACAGTTTGAAATTGTTTAATGGCTTGTACCAGCGCATGCCGCTGTTATCCATTGCGGCGACCATCGCCTTGCTCAGTCAAATCGGATTGCCGCCTACAGCGGGTTTCTGGGCTAAGCTGCAAGTATTTGCTTCGGCTGTCAGCACCAATCGGAGTGACTTCCAGGTGGTGGCTTTCATCATGGCCATCAATGCAGCGATTGGAGCGGTGGTTTACTTGTCGCTGGTGTCTCGAATTTACACTCCATCTGAAACTCAGGGAGCACCGGTGCGTGCGGTGAGTGCAGCCCCTGCGATTGCGTGCCTGGGATGTTCCGTGTTGACCATTCTATGGTTTTTCTTTCCGTAGTTTGCGTCGCCTGCGATGGAAGTTGCGGCGGGATGGTCTGATGCTTCTGCCGGAACAGCGCGCGGCTTGTTCCGGCCTAAGGGGCGGCGAAGGTATGCTGGAACTGCGCTGTGTTTGTTCCAGCACGCAGGCTTGTTCCAGCTTTGGGATCCGCGTTTTTACTTGTCAGATTTGTCGTTCTCTTTTGGCGGCTTGAGGTCTTTGTCGCGTCCTTCTGCTCGCTGATCTTTCGGTTTGTCCTTTTTGGAGGCAGTCCGTAGATCGTCTCGAGCCCGCGTTGATGGCGAGCCTGTATCGCCTGTGTTACCTTGACCGCGTTTATCGGACATGTTGGCGTTCTCCTGCGAGTGAATGATTCATGGGTATTCAGCGTACTAAGATCATCAAGCCACAAAGCGGCTGGAGTCTCGGTGGCTGAGCATGAAGCAAGAGATGCGCCAAGCGCGTAGAGGATCAGCGTATCGAGAGGGTTTAAGGGCTATTCGAACTTGGAGATCATCGAACTATTGCTGGCGACTTCAAACAGGGGTCGGTAGTAATCGCGTGCCATGCCGAAGTTGCGGCCTGGTGTCCAGACGAGGGCTAAGCTGAGGTTCCATCCTTCCGATGCGAAGCCCGGCGATGCGTTGCTAGAAGGAACGAGATAGGAGGCATTCGTTGCCAAGCCTACTTGATGTTGAAGCGGCGTGTGTAGCGTTAGACCGAGAACGTTCCCTGAATCTTCGGTCCAACCGACTTGCAATTCGGCTTGGCCGCGCCCTTGTTCACTGATGCGACAGCGATAGAAGGCGGAGTAGGTGTTGAGTGTAGTGAGCTGAATGCTCGTTGGGACGTTGTTGGTTGGCAGCCGATAAGAGGTGTTGTCGATCTGCTGGCTATCGGTGAATCGGAATCCGATTTCGTGGCAGGGTGACAGGAGGTAACTTAGTTCGCCGCGCAGTTGCAACAAGTCGGCTTTGTAAATCCAATCATCGTGCAAATAATCGACTACTAACCCGCCTTGCAGTCCGTAGTCGACTCTTCGGAACAGCCCGCCGGTCACGAACGCTTGGTTGCGGTTATCGGTGCCCGCTGCGGAACCGTCGAGCTGCGATTGGATAAATCGAGCTCCCAATTGTGTACCGACTTGACCACACAAAATGCCGGGCAATCGATTTCCGAAGTTGAAGCCTTCCTGGAAGCCAAAAGAGCCTTCCACGGCCCCGCTTGAGTTAGCCGCGGTGGTCAAGAAATTGCTGGGAACAGTGAAGCCGGTTGTTCCTACCCAAACTTCGGCGCGTGACCAGTCGAAGAGAAAGCCGGTTGGTAGGCAGCAACACAACTCGTGTCCGCACGAATCGCAGCTCGAGTCAGTATTTGCGTAGTGCATTACCTCCAACGGTCCTGAGTCGACGCTGAATTGTTCGGGTGCAGCTTCGAGTACTGAAAAAGGTTCATGGGAACCGTGTGAAACTGCTGGGGCCAAGTCGGATTGATGGCGCGTTGCGGAGGCATGCTGTACGGATGGTCGTGTTGCCGTCGGCTTGGGAGCTCGCGATGAAGAGGCGAGGTTTTTGCCGATCGGGTTGCTAGCGGTAGAGCGTTTTGCCGGGTGACGTGGCGCAGGCCTGGTCTGAGCCGAGCAGCAGCAATTGGACGCATTCATGGCGAGTAGCGTCAGCAACAGAATTGCTTGCAAACTATATTTTTGAGGAGAGCTCATGGGGGCATCCACGCGAGTGTGCGCGCAGATCCTCTGCCCCACCAGTTACTTCGGCTGAACTAGATTCGAGCATCAGCAAAAGTCACCAAAACGCTGATTTTGACTTGTTGCTACAACAAGACGGACTTTTTACCGCGATTTGGTTTTGGTCCCTTTGTTTGGCCAGAAGTTTAGCCACGAGCTGGAGCCGCTGGTTAATGTATCTTCGCCGGTAACGAGCTGGTTGTTGTTCGCCGAGCCTGCGAGCAAATCGGCAAGTCCTTGAATGGCGAGCGTAATTGGAGCTTTCGGAGCTTGTTCGAGCAGAGGCACACCATTATTGCGGACTTCGACCATGGTGCGGTAATCATTGGGAATTTGGTAGAAGATTTCGCGACCGATGGTTTCGGTAGCCTTCTTCAATTTGATTTGCCCGCTTTCCAGACCAACGCGGTTCACCACGATCTTTAGTTTGTCGCGTAGGCCTTCGATCTCGTCGAAGGACATGAGCAGTCGAACCAAGTTTCGCAAGCAAGGGAGGTCGAGCTGAGCGACCATTAGAACATCGTTCGCGAATTCAAAGGCAGCCAAGTCGGTGGCGGTAAAGCCCTTCGAGACGTCGATAACGATATGTGTGAATGTGGCTTTGAGTAGACCGAAAACGCGTCGCAAGGTTTCTGGAGTGATCAGGTGCACATCTTGCAATTGTACAGGTCGGGGAAGCAAGTAGAGGCCGGAGCTATGTTTAGTGAGCGAGCGTTTAAGCAGCTGAAAATCGAGACGTGCGATATTTTGGGTGACATCGAGGAGGCTGTAGTCTGGAATGGTGTCGAGGAACACGTCCGCATCGCCGATTGCCAAGTCGAGATCGACGAGTGCGACTGAATTCTCAGGGTTTGCGGCGAGCACGCAGCCCAGGTTCACGGCGAGGCTGGTGCAACCCACTCCACCGCAAGAACCAGCGACAGCGATGATTTTTGACGAGCGGCTTTTGCCATCGGCTCCCCCGTACTTGCTATCCGCAATCCGGCTAAGGGCGCTCATCATTTCTTCAAGAGTTGCTGGCAGAGTTAGGAATTCTTTCGCGCCGGCTCGCATCGCCCTTAGGATTAATTGGCCATCGGTCGTGCTGCTGACGGCGAGGACGGAGCAATCAGGTGAATCGACTCGCATCCGTTCGAGTAGCGAGATGGCTTTGTTCGGATCCGCATCCAGACTAATGACGCCCACATCCGGCTTTGATTGAGCGATCACATCGAGAAAGAACTCGTAGCGCGAGCACTCGGCTTCTAACCAGACAATGTCCATGCCCAGCAGCATCGCCTTCAGACGCTCACGGGTATCGTCTTTGGGGTCTACTATGGCTAAGCGAAGTACGTTGCTCATTATGCGGTCACCTTAAACAAACTCAATTTCTCCTTCGTTCCACCGTCAGCACCCTTGAGTGCTTTAACGCATTTGGGATCCACTGGTTGGCATGGATCCAACTTGTGGGCGGGCTAACTTCGGAGCGTTGGGGCCAATACTAAGTGCCGCAGGATTCGGCACGGGTAGTGAGTTATTCATATTGGGTGAAGACTCGTAAGAGTTCATCGGTTGCATTTGACCCTGGCTTTGCATGATCTGTCCGCTTGGGTAACTCTCGGTGATCATACCCGTTTGATTGCCGCCTGGGGCACAGTTTTCGCCTACGGGGGTTTCAATATAGCCCCGCCAATACAGATCGCGTTCGGTCGGGCTAGTTGAGTTCGTGCCAGGCCCACCCATTGGAACTTCGTGCGCGTCCATGGGTCCAGCGAACTGTGGCGTGACAGTGATCAATAACTCGATTTCATTTTGCATTTCACGCGTAGTTCGGAACAAGGCGCCGATGTAGGGCAAATCGGCGAAGAATGGTAGTCCGGAGTTAAGCGATTCGGTGCGCATTTGTTTTTATATCATTTTATGGCTTAAAAATGTTGCTCGAATGACACTGCCATGCACGCCGTGCCGTCCG
>JANPLP010000700.1:0-2521 GCA_031426595.1 Planctomycetia bacterium
CGATCATCCAGAATGGGAGTGAGGTTTGCAATTGTCCGATGAAGAGTTTGCGAAGAACTTTGATTTCGATGTGCTCGACGCCACCAAGATCATCCCCGAAGAACTCGTTCCAGTGCGCCCCGTGGGGCGATTGGTGCTAGATCGTGCCGTCGATAACTTTTTTGCCGAAACTGAACAGGTCGCATTCTGCACTCAGAACGTTGTTCCCGGTATCGACTTCAGCAACGATCCGCTGTTGCAAGGTCGAAACTTTTCTTATCTAGACACACAACTCAAACGTCTTGGCAGTCCTAATTTCACTCACATTCCGATCAACGCGCCGCGCTGCCCGGTGCATAACTTCCAGCAAGACGGTCACATGGCCATGACCAATCCAAAGGGTCGCGTCAATTACGAACCCAATTCGTGGGGCGTTGGACCTCGCGAATTACCGACTAAAGGATTTAAATCGTTTCCAGCGCCGGTAGAAGGTCAGAAACAGCGCATGCGATCTGAACGCTTTTCGGATCATTACAGTCAAGCGCGCCAGTTCTATGTAAGTCAAACTAACGTCGAGCAAGGACATATCGCGGACGCGTTGGTGTTTGAGCTCAGCAAAGTGGAACGGGTGGACATTCGTAGCCGCATGGTCGCTCACCTGCTGAACATCGATGAGACCCTTGCTAAACAAGTCGCTGACGGCCTGCGATTGGAAGAGATGCCTAAACCGGCGGATGCAGCGCGTCCACCGATTAAGGATCTGAAACCGTCACCCGCGCTCAGCATTCTGAAAAATGGCCCAGAGAGTTTTGCTGGCCGTCGTGTTGGGATTGTGGTCACTGATGGTGTCGATGCGGGTCAGCTACGCAGCCTCTTGGACGCAATTAGCAAAGAGGGAGCCAGCGCAAAACTGATCGCGCCGCAAATCGGCGGTGTGAAATCGAGCGACGGGAAAATGATCCGAGCCGATGAGAAGATTGACGGCGGTCCCTCGGTGCTCTTCGATGCCGTCGCACTGATGGTCTCAGCGGATGGAGCCAAGCAGTTGGCTGGTAACCCAGCAGCTCGTGACTTTGTTGCCGACGCAGTCGCGCATCATAAGTTCATCGCGCACTCTGCTGCCGCTCAACCGCTGCTCGATCAAGCGAACTTGAGCGACGAACAGAAACCGCAACTTGTCGCCTTAGAAGCTCAAGATGGGCTGAATGACTTTATCTCGCGCTGTCGAAAACTTCGTAGTTGGGGTCCAGCCGCTGACGCCGACGAGCCTCGCGCGAGCGAAAACAAGCCCAACGCCGAGAAGATACCTAGCCCGCCGCGAAAGCCTCGCGCTGAAAAGTAAATCGCTTTTCCGTGTAACGAAGAACTCGGGCTTCAAGCCTAAACACTTATTACAAGCCGTGGAGGACAAAGCTGGACTGTCCAGCGTTCTTCGCGGCTTTAATCGTTTGCGACCGGTTTGATTGTGAACTCGATCGGTTTGAACTCGATATGCCGAATCGCAGCCCCCGGATTGTAGAACGTCACACCGTTCACCTTCCGACCGCTTACTCCAAGATGCGTGTGCCCATAGAACACGCGTCGCACCTTCTCGGGTTCGCCGACCAACTGGGGCAAAAGTCGATGTAGTTTCAAGCACGTTAAAGTTGGACGATGCCGAAGCTGCGGAGCCATCCGGTGAATCCGCATCGCCACGATCGCATTGTAGGCATGTCGCGACACTTTCGACTGGCCGTTCGTCGGGTGGAATTTGTCCCGATACGATGCCAAATTTGCGACCTGCTGGCCCGCGTCGAGCACATCGCCATGAAGAAAAACCGCATCGCCCATTTGGACTTGATGGTCATGCCATGTGAACCGTTCGTTTCGACTTGCCACTTCTCGCAGCACCTGCAGGAAGCTTGGTGCACAATCATGGTTGCCTGCGAGGAACACCACTTCGCCGTCCCACTGCCGCATCAAGTTCAACAGCCACTTTTCTGCAGCCAGCAACGTGCCCGGCCCCGTCATCGAACTCCACTTGAAGTCGAAGATGTCCCCGCCCAGCATCAGCAGATCGGCTCGCGGGTACTTCGACTGCAGACCACAACCCAGCGACTCGCCGACGCTTCGACCGCTGAAAACATGCAAGTCAGAGACGAAAATCCCACTCCTTCCCGGCTCTACGAGGTCGATTCCAGGCATTGAATTCTGTTCCTATTTTTCCTGCAACCCCGACGCCATATTCACCACACCCCATTCACACGCTGTCATTTTAGCATTGCGTACACCCATACATGCAACTTAGATTCCACAACATTGGCGTGCCCTCCCCTTCCATCGCTTTACCACCGACGCGGCTCGCGTTATCGTAAAGCGAACCTTCACAGCGTCCGCCCGCTGTCGGCAACCCTGTCCCCATAGTTAAGCGGATATAACGAGGCTTTCCTAAAGCCTAGTCG
Source organism: Planctomycetia bacterium (assembly GCA_031426595.1). Classification (GTDB taxonomy): domain Bacteria; phylum Planctomycetota; class Planctomycetia; order Pirellulales; family Pirellulaceae; genus Aureliella. Next base: position 2,421 of record JANPLP010000700.1, read on the forward strand.
GTGGTTCGATTCCACCTGGGGATATTCCGGCACCCATCAACAACCCTTGCAAAGCATCAATAAGCATGTTTTCCAAGGGTTTTTGCAAATCGTGATTGCTA
>JANPLP010000701.1:0-4046 GCA_031426595.1 Planctomycetia bacterium
GCGACCGCGTAACTGTCCGGCATCCCGAGGTGCGTCATCCGGTTCAACGTCGCGCATCGCACCAACAGTTGCGCGGCCTGTCCTTCAAAGCTGAGATTCCTGAAGAGCTCAAGAACCGAGGCGCCGATTTCAACGGCACCACTTGGCTCGATCGCACCAATTACTATGAGACATTACCCGCCGCAACGGACGCTCAAGCCAACGAGAATTTGGAATTTGCGATCTCACTGGAAGCGGACCGCTTGATGAACAGTTTCGTCAAAGGCGAAGACCTTGCCTCTGAGATGACTGTGGTACGCAATGAATTCGAGCGAGGCGAGAACAGTCCGCAACGAGTGCTAATGCAGCGCGTTCAAGCGGTCGCTTTCGAATGGCATAACTACGGTCGGTCGACGATTGGAAATCGAAGCGACATTGAACGTGTGCCCATTGATCGCCTGCAAGCTTTTTATCGGAAGTTTTACCGGCCTGATAACGTCATGTTGGTTGTATCGGGCAAGTTCCAACCCGAGAAGTGCATTGAGTTGGTGGAGCTGTACTTTGGTGCGCTTGCGGCCCCAGAAACACCGCTTGATCGCACATACACGACTGAACCTCCGCAGGACGGCGAACGGTCAGTGACGCTGCGTCGAGTCGGGCAGACTCAGCTGATCACCACCGCTTACCATGTTCCGAGCGGTGCGCATCGCGAGTTCGCAGCAATCGAGTTGCTAGGATACATTTTCGGGACCGAACCAACTGGGCGACTTTACACGAATTTGATCAAGCCCAAGCTGGCAACGAGCGCTTCGTCATTTGCGATGGCGCTCCATGACCCGGGTCTCATGATGTTCGGTGTTCAGGTTGGTAAGGAATTATCGCTGGACGCGGCTCAGGAAGCGTTATTAAAAACAGTCGAGGAAGTTGCCAAAAATTCCATAACTGAGGAAGAACTGAAGCGAGCGAAGACTCAGTTTTTGAAGGACCGCGAACTGCGCGCGAGCGACTCGAAAGACATTGCCATCGAGCTGAGCGAATGGGCAGCGGAAGGGGATTGGCGATTGTATTTCTTGTTCCGTGATAATGTGGAAGCCACAACGGCTGAAGAGTGCACTGCGGCGGCTGTGAAATATTTGTCGCGAAACAACCGCACGCTGGGATTATTTGTACCGACTGAGAAGAGTGAAAGAATCGAAGTCCCAACGCGGCCTGAGTTGGCTGAATTGCTGGCAGATTATCAAGGTCGAGAAGAGTTGCAGCAAGGCGAAACATTCGATCCAAATCCCATGGCGATCGAAGCCCGGACGCAGCGCGGCACGCTCAGCAATGGCTTCAAGACGGCTTGGCTGCCCAAGAAAACACGCGGCCAGATGGTCAACATCGATCTGAACTTGCGGTTTGGAAACGAGCAGGCGTTGCTACCTTACGTTTCGGCGGCTGAGTTTATGCCTGAGCTGATGTTGCGAGGTACCAAGCGATTGACGCACGAGCAACTGCAAGATCGATTGGACGAGTTGCGTGCTAAAGTCGACATCAGCTCAGCCGGCAATGGCCTTCTGTCGGTTTCGATCGAGACCAAACGCGAGTACTTGGACGAGATCTTGCCACTGGTCAGTGAGATTTTGCGTGAACCTCGATTTGAGGAAGAAGAGTTGGAAGTGCTTCGTCGGCAAGCGATCACCAGCACCGAAGCCCGCGTTACAGAGCCGCAGGCGCTGGCGGGCTTGGCCGTCAGCCGAGCTCTCTCGCCTTACGACAAGAACAACATTCGCTACGTTCCCACATTGGACGAACGGATCGAACGGTACAAAAATGTGACGATAGACCAAGTGCGCGAGATGCACAGCAAGTTGCTAGGAGGCCAGTACGGCGAAGTAACGGCAGTGGGTGATTTTGATCCTGCGGCTGTTGAAGCAGCCATGGAAACAATGCTTTCAGGTTGGACTTCGGAAGTCCCGCAGGAACGCGTTGCACAGCCAGCAGTCACTACCATTCCTGGCAAACTTGAGAAAATTGAGACTCCAGACAAAGCCAACGCTGTCTATTACGCTGGAGAAGCGATTGCGATGCGGGACGATCATCCTGATTACCCAGCGCTGTTGATCGGCAACTACATCATGGGGGCTGGAGCGTTGTCGTCGCGATTGGGAGACCGGATCCGTCAGAAAGAAGGGCTTTCCTACAGCGTCGGCTCGGGTCTAAGTGCGCACCCGGTGGACGAACGAGCTCGGCTGACACTGTTTGCAATCACGAATCCTGAGAACAAGGACAAGTTGTTGGCTGCCGTGAAAGAAGAGATTGATCGGTTGCTCAAAGACGGGATCACAGAAGAAGAATTAGCGGCCGCGAAGCAGGGTTACTTGCAGGGCGAGCAGCTTTCACGAACGAGCGATGCAGCGCTGACTCAAATCCTTGCCGGAACCATCTTCGCTAACCGAACGATGGAGTACCACGCGAAGTTCGAGAAGGCAATTGCGGATTTGGACGTTGCCAAAGTCAATGGGGCTCTGCGAAAGTACATCGACCCCGCTAGGTTGGTGACCGCGATCGCAGGCGATTTTGCCAAAGTCGAAAAGCCAGCCGAGTAGCTGGCATATTTCAGCTAGCGTATTGCACCGTGCTTTTATCGAGTCATTGATGCACTACGCGGGTTGAGCAAATGCTGGGGGCCTAGAGCTTTTGGGCCGTACTTGCGGCGGCGAGGTAGGTCAATGCTTCTCACTTGAAAGCCGCGTTCGCTGGCAGAAACCAGCGGACGCTTGCTATTCTGCATTGCGTTTAGCCCTTCGTTTTTGGGCGGTTTGCTCTAACTGACCGCCTTTGTCTCTTGCGCGCTCTGCGTACTTTGGCCAATTGCAGACTGCGTCTTTTGGATTGAGATTGCAGTAAATCGTTACAAGGGCTGGAAAAACACTAGTCAAGATTTCCGGCGCGCATACTATGGGGTTAATCCTGTAAGTTATCAGCATAGGAGCGGCTGACGTTGCATATCCGCAACGCGCCGAAGCGGTGGAAACGCCCAATTGAGGCTTTTTGGAAACGCTTGCCAGCCGCTGCCCGGCGATGCAAATTGCCGCAAGCACTTGATGCACAAACACTTACGACACTCGCCCACCCCTCCTAAACCGCTTTGGTATCACCTGTGCTTTACAACACTCTCGTCCCGCACACTGACGCACGAGCCAATGAAGCTCGACGCGATTGTGCCAGTAACCGGCTCGATGCTACAGAGAGGGTTAAGATGAAGAAGAACAACCGAAGTCGCGCAAGTTTGGATGACAATTTTGACAGTGATTTTGAGAGCATGGACACAGGTGAGTTTGACACCGGTGCCAAGGAGTTCGATCGCGACATCGTTGTAACCCGCGACAAGCTGGATGACGAAAACGAGCTCGACGGTTTGGACAGCGAATTGATCGAAGAGGGTGACCTCGAAGAGATCGCTGAAGAAGTCGAGAGCACAGACGATCCAGTTCGTATGTATCTGATGCAAATGGGCCAGATTCCATTGCTGACACGCAATGAAGAAGTTGCCTCGGCCAAGGAAATCGAACGCACACGTTCCAAGTATCGCCACTGGATGCTGGCAACCGATTTTATGTTGCAAGGTGCTTGCAAGTTGCTCGAGCAAGTCCGCGACAGCAAATTGCGTTTGGATCGCACGATCGAAGTTAGCGTAACGAACGCGGCTGAGAAGAAAGCGATCATGAAGCGAATTGTACCAAACGTGCATACGCTCAAGCACCTGTTGCTCCGCAATCACCACGACTACTTCCTCGCCATCAGTGCTCGGCTTGATCAAGCGACTCGTGCTGCTGCTTGGAAACGTTTGACACGCCGCCGCAACCGGGCTGTACGTTTGGTTGAAGAAATGAATTTGCGAACCAATCGCTTAGAGCCGCTTTTTGCTAAGCTCGAGAGCATCGAATCACGCATGCGTACACTGAAGATGCAAGTCGAAGTGGCTCGTGAGTCGGGTTACGTCGATGGCCAGTCGCAAGAACAATTGCTCGAAGAACTTCGCTACCTGATGCGAATCACTTACGAAAGCCCGGCTACACTGCGTC
>JANPLP010000702.1:0-2456 GCA_031426595.1 Planctomycetia bacterium
ACTCAATATCCACGGTTCGCGAAGCATCATTGTTTGTCGCTTCGCGGATTTCACCACAAACCGAACCCTCACTTCTCGCTGATTCTTGACAAGGTTATCACCTTTGGAATTCAAGTCGGCTGGCGTCAAAGTTTTAGACCAGTGTTAGTTTGCTCTTTCATTTTCGCTTGAATTGCGCGGCGTCATCGCAGGTCGTGGCGCGGAGGCATCGCGTTCGATTTGCGTTACACCGGGTAGACCGTCGAGATTGACTTCGACGAGATTCAAACCGGCGGACAACTTCGTACCCTTGGGGATCGCAAAGTTGACTCGCAAGTCATATTCATCTTTGCTCAGGCGATCCGAGAGCGAAATCACTTCGTATTTGTAATTGCCAACGTCACCCATTCGTTTTTCATCCTGACCAATATGATGAATGGATACGGCGGCCCGTTCTGCCAAAGGAGGCGCTCCAGCGATTTCAATCCGCCCTGTCGTGACGATGACATAGTCGTAAACGTGATATTGAATCACTGCCTTGCGCAAGATCAACTCGTCATCAAGGTGAAGTTCAAAGCAGTTCTTGCGTGTTCCAATCGTGGCACTTGGCAGACTGATCAAGCCTTTCAACACATATCCGTCTTTAACCTCGACGGCATTCGATACCTGGAGGATGCTCGGCGTGAAGCCGAAGCCGCTTGGTAGCAAATACTCCCACGCTCGTTTTCCCTTGCTCAGCCGCTCGAGATCCGAGCTATGCGAAAAGATCTCTAAATCACGATCCCAGAAACGGTGATAGTGGAAGCAATCGCTTTCGATCGTTCGCGGCGCAAGTTTTCCGTGTTCAGGATGAATCGTGGTTTCGAGATCAGCAAGAATCTCCAACGTGCTGTCAAAATTCTGCGCAGTCCAAATGTACCGAATACGATGCGGTTGTTGATAATCGTCTGGCAATCCTTCTGGGATGCCTGGATCAGCTTGGCCGAAACGAATGCTGTTATGTCGATATTGTGCAGCCTCACCACGCGGTGAAGTGAGCGTGTCCCAAGTTCTTTCCAACTCGACCGAGCGTCGACTGAACTTGCGATCGCGCTCGCGAAGTTCATTCAGCAACTTGTCTTTGTCGACCGCCTTTCCTGCCGCGGGAATATCGGGCTTGATGGTTGTGCTTTCCGAACTATCGACCGGTGCTTTGGGTGAGTCTTGAGCGTTCTTAGGCTCGGCCGCTGGTTGACGATACCGTTTGCCAGTCAATTCATCTGTGACGGATGTTCCAGCCGGAATCTGCAATTGCGTGGGCAAAACGACCGCGTCGTTGACTTTGACTTCCGACGCGACAAACTCCGCGCCGAGCATCCCTGTCGGATTGAAAAACATGAAGGTGCGAACGCGATGAGGCATGCTGACGCCGTCGATCTTGCGGTAGTCTTCAATCAGTGCGATTCGAGCTGGCATGGAATCGGCTCCACCGACAACGCTCAGCTCATCCATACGCGTAACGAGTAACTCTTCGTCAACCTGTTCCCAAAAGACGCGATACCAAAGTTGCTCGACTGCAGTTCGTCCATTCACTTCACTTGGTTCTTGATGCAAAAAAGTGGCGATCCATTGCGTCTTATGATCGGCGGATTCCTTTTGCTCTAAGTGAAACAGCGGCCGTCCGCCGGGATCAGGTATCCCTGGGGTGTGAGCGGCCTTTTCAAGAACGGTAGACAAAACGTGATCGAGAATGGGCCGGAAGGCATAAACATCCGCGCGAATCCAGCCCGACCAGGGTTGTCGAAGTTCAGCCGCAGGCTTCTTGGTAATCGTCGCTTGGCAGTGACCTTGCTCGACGCCCATTAACTGCGTGAAGACATCTCCCTTGAAATGCCACTCCCGAAACGAAATCGGCATCTTGCCATTGAGGTCACCGAATTTGATGTGTCCCAAATCGGCGGCGTAGTCTCGTTCGATTGACATTGGAAACGGTCCAAGCCCGTCGTACTTCATTTCCTGAGAAGTGTATCGCTTGATGAATTCTTCGTTCGTTTCGCTTGCATGACGTTGCGTATCTAACTGCTGGGACTGGCGAATTTTTCCAACCAAACTCAATTGACGCACGGACTTCTCTCGTAACTTTTGTTGTTCGAGTAACCAAGTCAGATTCTCAATGCCCGCATCACGCGCGTCAGCTTGACGTTTTGCTTCGGGTTTCGGGGTGTTTGGGGACAAAGCTGCCAGCGGAATGGCGACCGGTTCAAAAGGCTTTGCTCGGCGAAGAATCATCAGCGTAGGAAACTCACCTGGCGTAGCTTGACTCAGATCAAAACTACCTGGTGCTTTGGGAGCACCACCATTTTTAGGTTTTCGCCCCTGGCAAATCTTAAGCTCATCACCGTTCAGCTCATAAATTGCCTTCGCAAGAGCCTTTCCCGATAGCGATAACTCGAGAACGTGAGGCGTTTGCTCTGTATCGACGCGATACTCCATTGAAC
>JANPLP010000703.1:0-4877 GCA_031426595.1 Planctomycetia bacterium
CAATTGTCGAATGGATGGCCGAAGTTAACGCGGTAAGGTCATCGCAAGTGCTCGCAAAGTTTGCTTTGTTTCACCCCGATACCTCGATTCGACGTCAAGCGACTGAATCACTTAAGACTCGCCCCTTGCATGATTATGTACCACAACTGATTGGGATGACGATGTCTCCAGTGGCAGCCATGCTGGTCCCGGTTTTCGAACGCGACGGCAGCCTTGCCGGTTACCGTCAAGCATTCGCGCAAGAGTCCGCAAACCAGACGAATCTGCTCGTCGTTGATTCTAGTTACACACGCTTTAATGTGACTCTCAATCCAGCGCAGACCGATGCAACAGACACAAGCGTCATTGGTCGACGCATTGCTCGAAGCACTTTCCAGTTCGAACGATCAATCACGCAAGCTGCCGCCAACGAGGCCAATCAACGGCAGGCGGTTGTACAGAATAACAATGCCGCTATCGTAGCTCGGAACGCTCGAGTAGCCGAGTTATTGAGCTACGTTTCAGCTGAGGAAATCCCTGCAACCCCCACCGGGATCTGGCAATGGTGGGACAAACAAAACGAAACTGAATCGCAAAGTTCAAAACCCACTAACATAAGTCGGCAGGCGATCAGTCGAGCGGTACCTCGCTATCAAGAATTGCTATATGGAAGGCCGACCGACTATAAACCAGCGCCACCGCCTACCGCAGAGCAACTGGCGGCGCGCCGTGAGCTAGCTCAGCGTTGGCAATCAGGCGCTATCCCACGCGCCGAATGCTTGGTGGCTGGAACGCCAGTGATGACCATTCGAGGACTGCGAGCTATCGAGAGCATTCGCACGGGCGACCTAGCTTTGACTCGTGACATTCAGAGCGGGTCCCTTGCGTGGAAACCCGTGATCGATGATACCCAACGAGCACCGGAGAGCATCCAAGAAATAACTCTCTCTTCCCAAACAATCCGCTGCACCGGAGGACATTTATTCTGGGTCTCCGGCAACGGCTGGTCGAAGGCCAGCCAGCTCAAAGCCGGTGATGTGTTGCACACGGCGCAGGAACCAACAATTGTGTCTTCAGTCAAGACTTTGCCAGCCGAACCGACATTCAACTTGGTAGTCGCTGACAACGCCAACTATTTTGTCGGACCTGAACTCGTTCTTACTCACGATGTCACCGAGCGAGAATCGACACGTGTAAGAGTCCCCGGCTTAAACGACTTGCTCGTCAGCCCTTAGCGGACAAACAAGTGCTTTGTCCAGATTAAATTTTAGGGTGGCACGCTCTGAGGCTTTGCGAAGGGCGTGGCTATTGTCGCTCAAATCCCGCCAAAATTAAGCGTTAACGCTGTACTAGGACTCTGCGAGAAGCTCTCGACGCTTACTAAACTCGCCAGTTGGCGCAAGTTGCCGATGGCGAGGAAGCTAGCGACGAATCACCACTTGGCTACCGCGTGTCAAAATGATGTAAGCATCGGAAGCGTCGATCGGCGAAAGACCAATGCAGCCGGCATTGGTTAAATCGGAGGCCGCCATCTCGGGAGAACCGTGCAGGCAATTTCCTTGACCAAGATCAATCCAGAAGCCACCGTAAGGGTTGCTTGGATTGCTGGCTTCGATCACTTTGCCTGCTCCGTAGTATGTGCGGTCGCGCTGCTTCTCAGCAACTTCAAACGCACCCACTTTCACTGGATCACTACCCACAGATATCGGAAATCGACAAGCGTACATATCCTTCAAAAATAGTGTTAGCTCACCAATTGTCAAATCGACTTCGCCTCGAAACGGACCTTCGAAGACTTTGACCTGCTGTCCTTGGGTCAGCACCTTAGCACCGGCAAGCTGATTCACGTTTGCTAACAACTCAGGTGTTATCTTGAATTGAGTCGCGACAGATTCTACCGTGTCTGTTGCTTTCGCCACGTAAGGCGCAGTTAGCAAGTGACGTGGCGAGAAGATAACTTGACCAGCAAGCGTATCGAGAATGTCGAGCAAGTCCGAGCGCTCGGCACTGGAAATGACTGGACTTCGATACTGTGGTGTAAGCAACACAAGCGCATCCTTGAGCTTGCCTTCGGTAGCTAGCTTCAGCGCTTTTTCACGTGCAGCTGAAAATGCTTCCAGCACTGGTTGATCGGGCTGAGCCGTTGAAGCCGCATCTGTTTTCTGTCCCAAGGAACTGTTATCAGGTAACAACGGCAACGTTACGTTATTTACGGAGCCCGCTGTGGCAGCAGTGCCCACCAGCTTGGATTGTTCAACAGTTCCCGAACTGTCGCTCGGCAATGGGATCGAAGGGAAACTACTGTCAGCGGAAGAAATTGAAGTCGGTGTCGCTATCGTTGTGGGGTTCAGTGTTGCAGTTGGCAAACTGGCTGGGGCGGCGATAGGACTGGACGGAAAAGTGTCTGGTACCAAACTATCCGATTGACCGTTTTGTTGGCTTGCCGTTTTAAAGTCACCTGGAATTTGAATCGATGGGCCATCAGCTCCCACGCTCAATTTAGCTGGAGCCCCCGTGTTCAGAGCCCCCGTGTTCAGAGCGCCCGTGTTCAGCGCCTCTGTTCCGCCTAACGTGACTGAATTGCTGGCGGTAGGATCGATCAGCGCAGGGGCGGCAGGCGTTTGCGCGTTTTTCAAAAACTCACCGGTTGTGGGCGTGTCGCTTGGCAGGGCAATATTTGGAAGCGAAGTGTTGGACGGCGTAAAAGCACCGGAGTGCCCCAAGTCAACATCGAGCAAGTCATCTAAGTTGCTCTCGTTGGAAACCCATTCATTTAGCTCCGGTGGCAATTCCGGTTCCGGCTCGTTGAGCGCTTTGAAAGCGCCGTAGCACACAGCAAGTAAAAGTGCGACAACGATGCCAGTTTTAATGTTTTGCACGACGGTCCTCCATGACGTATCTGACTTCGATTAAGACTTCGCAAGCGAAATCCAACCTATTCGACGGATGGTACTTGCCACGTGAAATTGCCTCTAGGCCAGTTTCACATTCACAGCGAGAAAAACAGAGAGAATTTGCCCTGCTTGTGAGCAACCAGGGCAACATCGGTACGATGCATGCAAGCATTAGTCGATAGGTGATCGGAAGCACGCTCGCACAAAACGCCGAGCAGTACGCCGAGCAGGGGGTTATTTCCCAGGGCGTACTTCCCCAGTTTCCGCAGCGATTTTTCCTTGACAGCTACTGAAACTTGCCAGGGAAAGTCAGAAAACTCAGGTGGTTACACCAGAGAGTTTGTCAGAATCAAACATTGTTTCATCGAGCTCTTCAGAGGTCGCTGGAACCATGGCCATTACGCTCGCGGCGCCTTCAGCCATGATCGCCTCCACCTGCGGAGTCAAATCAGTAAGCAACTCAACCAGCTTCGCCACAGCAGGCAACGTCGCACCATTATTCCCTGGCCCTGACACATCAACTCGGCCTGCGATCCGCCCATCTGCGAAAATCGGCAACCCCACGGACCAACGTTCCAGTCGATCGAGCTGACGACTGCGATGCCATGAACCATGAAATCCTTCGTGTAGCCACGGCACGTTCAAGTCCATATCTAATTTGCATAGTTGCTCGGCCTCAGCGAATTCGACTAGCGTATTCCAAATAGTTTCCCAGTGGCGTGTGCCTTGTAAACGCACCGTCTTGCTGTGCGTAATCTGATCCGTCTTCACCGCTGGTTCGATTAGACTTTTTGCGAAATTTCTCGTTCGACGTGCAACCAAAATCATCTCAGCGTAGCCGAAGGCGCGGGTCAAAACCAAAACCGAAAACACCGCTCCAGTGCCCACCAGAGCTAGCCAGTCGCGACCTAACAATTGGCTTAGGATGGCTCCTGCACTGGTGATGAGAGCCATCGCGATTACAACTAAAACAAGCCCCAGATCGCCCAAGCCTTTGTCCTTCAAGCTGTGATGCAAGTGCGCTCTGTCTGTCGTGTAGATGCTACGACCCGTCAACTTGCGCCGCACGATCGCCATCGTTGAGTCCAGCAGCGGGATCGAAAGAATGGCTAGCGGGGCTAGGAAAGCGACGCTTGCAGGTCCTTTGATGGAACAGCGTATCGCAAGTGCGCCAGTGATCATGCCGATCAACAAACTGCCCGAGTCCCCAAGGAAGATACTTGCCGGTGGAAAGTTGAATACCAAAAATCCGATCAGCGCTCCGCAAAGTGCGAAAGCGATCGCGGCCTCTGCAAAGTGACCATTCATCGACGCGATTACACCCAACGCACCTGAAATGACCGCTCCTAAACTCGAGCACAAACCATCCGAGCCATCGATCAAATTCAACGCATTGGTCGTAGCCAATAGCCACACCACTGTTATCGGAATCGCAAGATAACCAAGCTCAAGTGCAATTCCAAAGACCTGCACATGCATGATCTTGAAACCTGTCATCGCCAAAATGAATGCTAATGCGACTTGCCCAAGCAGCTTTTGCCGACCACGCAATGTCCAGACATCGTCAGCAAGCCCCAGCAGGTTCACACCGATCATCACGACCAGCAGACCGATGTAGGGTGTGAGGTCAAGATTCAGAAGATTCTTCGTATCGAAGCGGAAGATCGCCCCGCCGCAGGCCACCAGCACAGCTAACAGAACAGCCACACCGCCTGCTCGAGCTACAGTACGTCCATGCAACTTTCTAAGAGGATCTGGACGATCCACAATGCCAAACCGAATGGCCAGCTTCCTTACCAACGGCGTGAAAACGATGGCTGCAATAAAGGCTGCAGTAACAACCAAGGATTGCTCGTAAATCATGGAGTGAATCATCCGTAGTTACAACGCGCTCTGGAAATTCGTCCCGATGAATCGGTCATTCGTCAGCTATACCGCAAGTGGAGTGTCACCTCGGTAACCCAATGCTGATTACGGCGGTTCCTGGCGCCTAGTCTGCCAAAG
>JANPLP010000704.1:0-6437 GCA_031426595.1 Planctomycetia bacterium
GATGCAAGCCGAAATGTCACGCATTGCAAAAGAGTTGGCTGAGCAGGCGCTCAATCGTTTGAACCAAGCCGCCAATCAACAGGAGAAGTTGCAACCTGCGCTCGAAGCCTCCGACCCACGTTTTCAAGCTCAGAAGAGCCTGTTGTTGCAAGATTTGCAAAGTGTGAGAGACACTACAAATCAAGTCCTGGGTTTGCTGGTATCGGAAGCCAAGTGGACGGCAGGTGCAGGGAAAGAAGATGCGTCGCAAAAGCAGATAGAAGCCATGGAAAGTCAATTGCGTCCGGCGGTGATTGCAACGGAGAAAGCAAATGCCGAGCGAACCTTCGATGAACTGCGCGAAACGGCTGAGTCGTTGAGGAAGTCCCTAGAAGCGGGTCAGTCGAGTCTAGCTGAGTTATCGGAGAAATTGCAGTCCTCAAGCAGTCGTACAGTTCATCAAAATGATGCTGACTTAGCCAATCGTCGGCGTGAAATGCAAGATCGCCAACGTCGCATTGCGCAGCAAGACGTTCGCAATATCGAACAAGCCGAGCGCACACAGCAACAGCTCTTGCGTCAGTCCGAAAATGAATTGAAACAGGCACTACAAAGAGAAAAATCGCTTGAACAGCATCGCGCGAACTTGGACAAAGAAGTCAGCAAGCATCCTGAGAATGAATCTTTAAAGCAGCAGCTCGCCGACGCAAAGCGGAATCTGGCTTATGGTCAAGCACAAAAAGATACGCTTGAACAAAAGAAACAGCTATTAGGTCAGCGCGTCGAATCTCTAGCCAAAGATCGCGCTGCGTTAGCAGCGAAGCGACCCGTTGAACTCAACGCTACCAATCCGAGCGCGCAATTGTCCGCCGAATTAGCTCGCTTGGCTGCCGAACGCAGTGCGCAATTGGCAGAACGGCTGAAGCCTTGGAGTGATGCTGCGGCGGAAGCATTGCAGGTCGAAGCAGCCGCTGCGCAGCTACAGACCGTCGCTCAAGAAGAACGCTCCGTTGAGCAGTCCGTTCAGGATTCAGCAAGCGATCTATCGCGGGCAGCTCGACATGAATCGCGTCTCCAGAATCAAACGGCCAGCAGGCTTCTTTCCGAACAATCAATTGCAACAGAGAAACTCAATAGTAACGAAATTCAAGCTGCCCAGCAGGCATTGGCGAAAGCGCTCGAGAGTACCAAGCGAAATGAGGCATTAACGGGACAAGCGGACGCTTCGAGTTCAAAGTCTGCGGAGTCTCAAATAGCAGTTGCGGACGAGGCCCTGGCGGGGCGCGTGGATCAGTTGCGCGCCATGCTTTCTGAACTGGACAAGCAAGCTTCCGCATCGCCACAGCAGCTGACTGGAACTCGCGACGCAGACACGGATTCAAACTCGCAGTTACTCAATTCGAAACAGCTCGCGCAACTGCTGGATGAAATGGATCGTCAATTAAGTTTGGGCGAGAAAGACAACAACGCTCCGGGCCAGGAGTCTGGATCTTCAAAAAAACAAACTCCGAGCACATTGGCAGCAGCCGCTGAAGATATTTCATCGCAGCTCAGTCGCAGCCGCACTCCTATGCCACAGCCGAACACGGATCAGGCGATGGCAACCGAGTCGACGACCGCGAACGTCGATCCGCAAGGGCCGGTCACGGTGAAAGTGGTGGATGTGAATCGGATTGGCGCAGATTGGGGCAAACTGCGGACACGAGCTTCCGAAGATATGATGGAAAGTCAGCGCGAATCTGTCTCGCCCGTTTATCGTCAACAAATCGAAGCTTACTTCAGGTCGCTGGCCGAACGTGGCCAAGCGACGGAAGCCAAGAAACAGTGAGCGGCCTTTGGCAGCAGTTTGTGTACGTTGGCTGCGTTACTTTCGTTGCTTGCCGGAACCGCTGCTGTATCGAGCTGCTTGCGACTTGACCTCTTCCAAAGTTGGAATCGGCCTATTGCACGCCCAGTGAATGCCGCCGGAGAGCAATGCGACGAACTGAGGCTGGGCAAAATCATCGCGATGTCCGAGCGAAGTGTAAAAGGATCGTCCGCCATCGCCACGCACGAAAGTCCAAGCCAGCGGCTGGTCGGGTTCTCCGGCGACTTTTCCGAACATGAGTGTACGTGTGCCGGGGGCGAGTGGCGCGGTTTTGTAAAGCGAACCACCTGCAGAAAAGTTGTCAAAAGATAGACCGCGCAGAATGGGATGCGAAGCTGCACCCGATGCGAGGCTCACGCTGCACTTGAGATCGTTTCCATAGTGGTTTGTATAGTTGCCTCCAAAGACCTCAGCGTCGAACTCGGGCCATGCTGCCAAGCCTGCGGGTGGAGCCGCATTGCGAAGCGAAAATGCGTGGCTGGCTGTGCGAATACCGATTACTGGTTTGCCCTGCGCAACGAATTCACGAACGATTTGCAGGTCCTGCGGCTGTAGCGGGCGTCGGCGGACACTGATCAGCAAGGCATCTGAGTCGCTGATCGCGGCCATGGAGGGAATGCTTGTTCGGTCAGATTCGCTTCCGAAAATTGGTGTCACAGAAAAATGATTGCCAAGTTGTTCTGCGGCAAACTGGGGAAGCGACTCTTCGGTCTCGTATTCATCCTCTGCAATCAACATGGCTAGACGGATGCGTTCATCGTGGGCAAAACGAAAGGCAGAGTTCTCTCGATGCGCTGGGCCATTTACTTGGTCGCTGGAAATGGTGGGACAAACGAAGCGTTCAATATGATTGATGATCAAATCCGTACCGCTGAAGTGGCTGACATGCGGCCATGCGTTTGGATCGTACATCGTGTCGGTCATATCGCGAGCCAGAACCACGTTTTTACCATTGGCTGCTAGTCGTCTTAATCCGAAGGGACGCCCGAGCACACACATGTTGGTGTGAACTCCTACCAAGATCACATTAGCAATCTGTTTGTGTTCGAGAATGCTCCAAATCTCTTGACCGCTGTCGCTGATGTAGTCGGACTTCGGAGAGATTTCGATGGCGTCGCATTGTTTCAGCCACGGTGCTTTTGGGTTGCGGCCCATAGCCGTCAAACGCTCGGCCCACAGGCGGTGGTCTTCTGGATCGTCGTCTTCACCGCCTGCAGATTGATCGACAGGATAGTCTGCTGCTTCTTCGCTGGGGATTCGATCGCACCAATTAGCTATCTCGTTGGGGAGCGATTTTGACTGAGGTACTTCTAAAACGCGTTGGCGTGACGGATGGTCCTTGTAAGCTCCGACACAACCACTTGGAGCGTGGATGACGGTCACTCCACGGTGACGCAGTTCAGTAACAAAGCGGTTCATACGCGGAGCGAGCTCAGCGACGCGGCGGACTGCGTTGACGCAATGATGAGAGTCCCACATGTCGCAGATAATCACTGCCGTTGTTTGCGGGTCCCATTTTTCGTCGCGAGTCAGTTGATGAAATCGATTCGCGCCTGCGGTTGTCGGTTGCTGGAAACGGAGTTGCAATTCAATCGGTTCAGAACTGCGCAGGTGCGCGACCGGCAACAGCGTTGAAACAAGCAGCCAGGTCGCAAGGTTGGTAGTCGGTTGCATCAGTGGGCTCGCAGTGGGTGGGTGGCTGGGTGGGGTAGGAGGAATCTCTTGGTAGTTTAAGCTGAATTGAAACCGGTCGCTTAAGAATGCTCGATGAAATACAAAAACGCAGTTCATTCATTTGCTAAATCTAAGCCGAGTCGGTCGAGCAATCTTCTCAGCTCACTCTCGCTGTTGAAGCACCAGTTGCGAGGATTGTCAGGAGCGTCCACAGACTCAGACGCTTCATCGAGCGATTCCAGCAGTCGTTTTATGGACAAGCGGCGCTCCGCCAACGCTTGGGAAGCGGCGGACGCGATGCGTGCATGATACAAACCTGGAATCGGTTGCAGGTCCAGATCGCGGTAGGTGATGGCCATCAAGCTATGTTTCACTCGCTTCGTTAACTCGCTAAAGTACGCCGCATGCCAGCAGAGTTGATCACAACTAACGAGCAGGAACCAGCCTGCATCTGCACAATCTTCGTTTTGGCTGGCTCGATGTTGCGAGTCTCGATCTTGGGCGGCACTGACTAGTCCCGACAGCGGACCGCATTCGGGCAGTGAGTCTACGAGTGATTCGATACCGAGATCTAGGTAGCGATCCTTGTGACTGGATACAAATTGCACGGAGTGGCCCTGCTCGTGCAGCATCGTTGCCAATCTCAGCAGGTGGGGTCGTTGATTGATCCGTACGCGGGCTTTATCGGTTCCAAATCTGGCACTCTGTCCGCCGCATAAAATATAAGCCGGGCAATTTGCAGGTTGAAGCTGAAAAGTGGAATGGATTGCGTCCGACATTCTTTATGTTCGCTCGGTTGCTAGGTGCTTACTTTGTAGCTTTTGCACGCGATTCCAGGTACTTTGTTAGTGACTGCTCGTTAATTTTAACCGCACCTGTTACGGAACAATTTACATGAATCGCTTGATCACGCCTGCGAATCGTCGGTGGCTAGGCTGTTTTGGATTGGGGTTTCTTCTAAGTTCGCCAAGCTTGAATTCGGGTGTGCTGCGAGCTGATGATAAACAGTCCGCAGAAAAGCAAGCGGATGCGAAATCAGTGCCTGCATTCGAGAACGGGGAAGCTCAGATAGTGCCAGGCTTTAAAGATCCGAAGGAATGGATTCGCCATGACCTATTTGTGGAAACAGAATTTGATTCCGACGGCGATGGGAAGAAAGATCGCGTTCATGTCGATGTAACTCGCCCGAAGCAGACCGATACAGAGGGATTGAAGTTGCCGGTAATCTACGAATCGAGCCCTTACTTTGCAGGTACCGCGCCGGACGATCCTGCTACGATGTGGGATACAAAGCATGCGTTGGGCGCAACACCGCCGAAGCATGTGCATCCACCCGCATTTGAGCGAAAAGGGAAACGCCCAGTCATTTCGAACTCGCAAACACGTCAGTGGGTGCCTCGTGGCTTTGTGGTTGTCCATTCGTCGTCGCCGGGAACCGGATTGTCGCAGGGTTGCCCCACAGTTGGTGGCCCCAACGAGTCACTCGCTCCCAAAGCGGTTATCGATTGGTTATGCGGGAGAGCAAATGGTTACACCGAAGTTGACAGTGACGAAAAAGTGGAGGCTTTTTGGTGCACCGGTAAAGTGGGTATGACAGGTACATCGTACAACGGAACTTTGCCGCTGGCTGCTGCGACGACGGGTGTTCAAGGGTTGGAAGCGATCATTCCTATTGCACCTAACACCTCTTACTATCACTACTATCGCTCGAATGGGCTGGTGAGACATCCTGGCGGTTACATGGGTGAAGACATCGACGTGCTTTACGATTTCATTCATAGCGGTAATGATTCGCGGCGTGAACATTGCGACTGCGAAGTGCGCGACAAAGAGATGGCTGAAGGGATGGACCGTGAAACAGGCGACTATAACGACTTTTGGGCTGGTCGCGACTATTTGAACAAGATGGGTTCGATGCGAGCCGCATTGCTGATGGCGCATGGTTTCAACGACTGGAACGTTGTCCCAGAGCACAGTGTGCGAATTTATGAGTACGCCAAAGCCAAAGGTGTGCCTGTTCAGTTCTATTGCCATCAAGGTGGTCACGGTGGCGAACCGCCTCTTGAGTTGATGAATCGCTGGTTCACCAAGTACTTGCATGGCATCGACAATCAAGTTGAGAAGGATCCCAAGTCATGGATCGTGCGCGAGGCTGCCAAACGAAGTGAACCCACGGCGTATGCGGATTATCCACATCCAGAGGCGAAACCTGTCACGCTGTATCTAGGTGCAGGTGGATCTAAGAAAGGTGATTTGATTGCGAATGCGGCTGTGGTCAATGTTCGCGAGACGCTCGTCGATGATGTGGCTTTCTCGGCGAGCAAACTTGCGCGCGAGGTCGAGTCGAAGCACCGCTTGCTGTATGTAACGCCCACGCTTGTTGAACCGCTGCATGTCTCCGGCTATCCGAAAATCAAACTCAATGTTGCGAGCAACAATCCAGCGGTGTATCTTTCGGTCTACCTGGTCTCGCTACCTTGGACCGATGCGACTGAGGACAAGATTACAGACAATCTGATTACTCGTGGCTGGGCGGACCCTCAAAATCATCGTTCGCTAACTGAAAGCGAACCGTTGGTGCCTGGCAAGTTCTACGAGCTGTCTTTCGCGTTGCAACCTGATGACCAAGTCATTCAAGCCGGCGAGCAGATCGGGCTAATGATCTTCTCGAGTGATCCCGATTTTACTCTGCTGCCAGAAGCGGGCACTGAGTTAACTGTGGATCTCAGCGCTACCACTTTGGAACTGCCGATTGTTGGTGGCGTTGAAGCTTTTGAGGCGGCGACGAGCAAGTGATTTTAAAAACAACAGTCGTTTGGAAGCACTAAGTCGAGCGCAGTAAGTTGGAATTCAGTAAGTTGGCATTCAGTGCCTGCAACGGGTTGGCGAATAACGAAGTCGAGCATCACAAAGTTCG
>JANPLP010000705.1:0-4020 GCA_031426595.1 Planctomycetia bacterium
CAGGCGAAAAAAGTGCGGCTGAATCAGAGAAGTAATTCAAGCTTGTTGCTTTTGTGCCGTTGCTATCTGGGAACGCAGTAGGCTGTCTACGCAGTACGCGATGATCGGTTTGTGAAACATGCGACATATTTTTTGAGTCGAGCTTCGGCATGTGACAGAATGTGCAATCATCTTGTTTTTCTCGCCGCGCAGCCGATGAAGCGCTACACGAATGTTCTTCATGGCAGGTGTAGCAGTTCGCTCTGTAAATTTCGGCACGTTGTTCAACAGGCGGGATACGATGAGGGTCGTGGCAGGATATGCAGCCCAGCTTTCCGTTACTATTCTTGAAGCACTTACTATCTTGCATTTGCTGAACGTGGTTCACAGATCGGGTGTGTCCATTGGCGGTAAAATCCATCCCTTGATCAAGAATTGCCCAGACATCCGTCAAGTGCATGCCAGGGCGAAAATCGAGGTGCGATCTGTTGGGACGCAGTACGCGTGCCGCGGCCTCTAAATGACATTGGTAACACACCGCTTCTCGCAAATCGGGTTTCAGGCTCGACGGATTTACAATGGGGTCTTCTCCAACTTCGGACGCTAGACTCTCCCGAAATGCGATGTGATCCGCACCCGGACCGTGGCAGCGTTCGCAGCCTATCGCCATTTCGTGGAAGGGGGGGCGTTCGTATACATTGGGTCTGCTACCTTTGGATGCAACGCGCCCGGCGTGGCAGGCTAAACAATCGTCCGCGACGCGACGATCAAATCGTCGAATGTCGTCCAGTGCATAGCCTGGCGCGAGACTCCAGCTATCAGACTCTTGGTACCAGTTCACTGGTGACATGAACAGCAGCGAGCCCCTCTCCTCGATGTAGGCTCTCGCTCGTCTACCGGAACCGATGACATATGTCAGCGGATGTTCTTGTTCGTATAGCAACTTCCCAACTTCGTCGTACATTTGCTCAAAGTGCGAGATCTTTCCGTCGTTTAGGGCCACTTTAAGGACTCGTTGCTTTCCATTTATGTACGCGGGTAACTTACTCGCGGGTTCTAGGTCAGCTTGAATTAGGCGCGTGGAGACTGCCATTGGATGCGCAGCGAACTGTTCGGCGATTTCCGCGTGACATCTAGTGCAGCTTTCGCTACCCGAAAACTCCAAAGCGACTTCCATACCGGCATCGGTAAGATTCGTACCGTCTTTGCTGAAGCCGGAATACGGCTTGTTCACCGGCAGTTTAAAACTGGGCGAATGGGTAAGAATTAGTCCGCAGACAACCAACGAAATGGCTGCGACAATTAGCGTAAATTTGCGTGGTGGCTTACTTAAGTGCATTGGACTCGTCGCTGAATTCGATTGATCCGGATTTTGCGATTTGTTCCTTCCAAATCGCAAACCGAAGAGACAGCAACCACTTGGTGGCGTCGGTCCCAAGTCTAACCAAAACTAGAATGGAGGTCTGCGCGGCATATCCTCGGAGTCAGTGCATGGCTGTTCACAGCCGGGCTATGGGCGGGGTGAGGATTGAGTTGGGAGGAGCCGCTGACTGGCCCCGCTCAGATGACGACCGCGAACGGCTTATCGAATCTGGCAGCGGATTCTCCCATGCAGTCCGCGGCTCAGCCCTGTCATGGAAGGCCTCTGCTGAGCGGCCCGCGAATGGCAGCAATTTCGATACGTCCACCGTTAAACCCCAGTTAGGTTGGTCATGCGAATCTTAACACTCCGAATTGGAAAGCAATCAGGGAGTTTCGGTGCGAGTGGTGTTAGCTTGGTCGGATTTACCAGCGCGACACGCTTGGTCACTGTCGCTGCTATTGCAGTGCAGTTGGCAATAGTCCGCACTGAAAAGCGAATAGGCGGCGTTGCCTACTCAGTTTTTGATGTGGCTCACGACACATGCATGCAGGAAAACGTTGCGAAAGCTGGGTACTAGCTGCGGGCGTCTATTCAGGGGGCTTACGAGCAGGTAGCTTATTGAGTGGCGAAATGTCCCTGCTTCGTTCGGAAATTGGTTGCCGTAGCATAGCTGCTAGCGTTCACTGCGGTTGAATTGAAAGTGCTTTACAGAACATGGTGTCTGAATCAAAGTCGATTCACGGCTCAGAATGATTTTTAAACTGTCCATACAGGAGAAACACATGCGGCGATTCCCTTCGTTTACTGTAGCACTTGCCGGATTCGCTCTGGCATTTGGAATTGCAGGAACATTTGCTTTTGCTCAAGACAAGGCTGCAGCGACAGCCAAGCAGACGGCCGGTGCAGCAAAAGCCGGAGGACCTGTGGCTGTTGTCTCGATTACCAACCTTGAGAGGTTGCTGAGCGACACTTCTTACCTCCTGCAAGCTAGCAGTGTGCCCGAAGTCGGCGGGTTCGTAAGTGTTATGGCAACCCAGTACACGCAAGGTATGGATCGAGCACGCCCACTCGGTTTGATGGTTTCGTTAGAAGATGGAAATCCTGTTTTCGTTGGCTTCTTACCTATCGCTGATCGCGGCGCTTTCTTTGACGCGTTAGCTGGAATCGGCGTTGAACCTGACGACTTGGGGGACGGACTGTTTGAGATCGCTGCTGGTGGCAATGCCATCTTCGTGAAAGATGCGAATGGTTGGTTGTATATCTCGCAGACAGAAGAAGCTCTTGATAACGTTCCAGTAGACCCGTCGACCGCTTTGGGCGAGTTGCCCAAAAAGTACGACGTTGCGGTAAAGATAAACATGCAAGCGCTTCCAGCAGACATTGTGGACATGATGACTGAGCAGATTCGCGGCGGCTTCGAACGTTCGATGGCTGAGCAAGCAGATCAATCACCAGAGGAAGCGGAGAAGGCTCGCGAACTCGGCGAAGCTTCCATGGCACAGCTTGAGCAATCGATTCGCGACACCGAACAAGTTGTCTTGGGTTGGGCGATCGATGAGAAGGGGCAAAAGACTTACTTCGACGGTGGGGCACAGTTCGTCGGCGGCAGTAAGCTGGCTGTTCAAATGGACGAAGCAAAGAATCTAAAAACTGCTTTCTCCGCGTTCAAGCTCCCTGAGGCTGTCGTTTCGTTCCGTAGCACGTCCTTGGTATCTGAGTCAGATAAAGGGATGATCAAGAACAGTTTGAACACTTCGCTTGAGCAAGTCAAAGATCGCATCGAGAACGAAATCAATGACGACAAGGCAAGCGAAACAGTGCTCGAGCTGATCGACAAAATTGCGAAACTGTTCGAGCAAACAATCGACGAAGGGATGCTGGACGGGTCGCTGTCGGCTAGCGTGTCCGGAGATGCACTCAAGGTACTGGTCGGAGGTCGAGTTGCAGATGGGAAGGCGTTGGCACAAGCAGTTCAAGATGCGGTTAAGGATCTGAGCAGCTACCCGGAGGTGCCCAAATTTGAATTCGGTTATGAGACGTATGGTGGTATGACGTTGCATCGCACCAGTATTCCGGTCGATTCAAATGACCGCGCCGTACAAAAGGTTTTTGGCAATAGTATCAAGTTGACAATCGGCACAGCAGACAAGGCGTTTGCCCTATCTTTGGATGCGAGCGGCGACGCTTCGTTGAAGTCGGCTATCGACGCGATGAAGAAAACACCGTCCGCGGCCGCAACTCCCTTCGAAGGAGTGATTGAAGTAGCAGACATCCTCGAATACGCGCAGTCAGTGGCCCCGAATTCGATGCTGGACATTGTTGTAGAAGCAGTCAAACTAGCCGATGGCAAAGACAAGGTGCTCGTCAATGGCAATGTGATTCCACGTGGCGTCATCTATCGTCTTTCGCTGGACGAAGGGGTGCTGCGAGCCGCTGGGGCCGCGGCGAAGGCCGGCCAGCCGAATGCTGGCGGATTCTAGACTTATTAACTGCGTCCCGCGTGAATTTGACCTTAAACTTGGGCTCCTCGCAGATGACTGCGAGGAGCTCTGTTTTTTCCTGGAACTGTTTTTTGCCAGGGACACTGCAGCGGCATTTGGGCGGAAGCAGAACGTCGATTCCGCGACGTTAAGTAGCGACTTGCCCAAAGGCTAAGCCACTTGGGGGTTCCTCGGGCG
>JANPLP010000706.1:0-4310 GCA_031426595.1 Planctomycetia bacterium
GTTTATTGGTAGCCATGGCAGTTTTTTTGCCGCTGGAAACGTTGCGGCAAACGAGTCGCCAAGGGGGGTTGGGACTGAAGCACTTCGATTGGTCCGAAGCAGGCGCGCTCCATTTGAGAGCGAATCTACGCTGGCTTATCGATTTTGCGATGCCGCTGACGGTTATGGTGGCCACTTTCACGACGCATAACAACCCGCGTTGGGATGCTTCGTTGGGTCGCGCCGCGTTCATCTTGCTAATGGTTGTGCTCGCAGCATTTTTTGCGCGCGTCTTCTTTCCGAAATCGGGAATCCTGGCTCGCTACTTGATCGCTTACCCCAATGGTTGGTTCGACCGCTTGCGTTATGGTTGGTACACAACGTTAATCTTGATACCCACTTTACTCGCAGTGCTCAGCTTCATTGGTTATTACTACACCGCACAGCGACTCGCCACTCACTTAAATACTTCGCTTTGGATTGTGATTGGATTAGCAATCACGTTCTTCCTATTGCGACGATGGTTGACGCTAAGTCGTAAGAAGCTGATGTTAGCGCAAGCTAAGCAGCGATTGGCTGATGCGGCGAAGCGCGATCCGAACCAGCCCGCCAATACACCGATGGCAGATGACAGCGAAGTGAACTTGGTGGTGATCAACGAGCAGACCATGCGTTTGGTAAGCAGCTTTATCGTTGTCTCTGGGTTGGTTGCCGTGTTCATGATTTGGTCTGACGTTTTGCCCGCGATTGCTTTGCTGGAGAATTTCGAGTTGTGGAGTGTGCAGGGTGACAAGCCCGATGAGACGATTATTATCAGTCTTGCAAACTTGTTACTCGTCGTACCCATTCTGGCTTTGATGGTTATTGCCGGACGTAACGTGCCTGGCTTGCTCGAGATCGCTTTGTTGCAACACTTGCCGATCACCAGTGCGGTGCGCTACGCAATTACAACGCTCAGTCGCTATATGATTGTGTTCGTTGGGATTCTGTTTTTATTCAACACGATCGGTCTGCGTTGGGCAAGCATTCAATGGCTGGTAGCTGCACTGGGTGTGGGTTTGGGCTTTGGTTTGCAGGAGATTTTTGCGAACTTTGTCTCAGGATTGATTCTTCTGTTTGAGCAACCGATTCGTGTCGGCGATGTGATCACTTTGGATAACACGACCGGTGCGGTCTCTAAGATTCGTATGCGAGCGACTACGATTGTGAATTGGGATCGACAGGAGTTGATTATTCCAAACAAAGATTTGATCACAGGCAAACTTTTGAACTGGACGTTATCCGACACGACTAACCGGGTTGTGATCGAGGTAAAGGTTGCGTATGGAGTGGACACCGATGCGGCTTGTGCGCTGATCATGAACATTTGTAAAGAGCACCCAAACATTTTGACAGATCCTGCGCCGGTTGTTTCGTTTGATGCATTTGGCGAAGGGTCATTGACGTTGACTCTGCGAGTGTTTCTAGCGAACTTAGATGTACGATTGCAAACGACGCATGAACTGAACACTCGGATTCATCGGGCTTTCAATGAAGCGGGAATTGAGTTAGCCGTTCCACAGCGAGAATTGCACCTCGGATCGCTCGGACCGCAGGTCGGCAAGTGGTTCGAACGCACTGGAAACTAGCCGATCCAAGTCCCAGTTAGGCGAAAACTCCTTGCTCGTTGCCACATGGGCAAAGCACAGTTCTCTCGAAAAGCCCGCTGCTCTCGAAAAACAAGCTGCAACTCCGGTAGCAGCGATTGACGCTGCATCTTTTTGCTAGAATTCCCAGCCATGACCAAAGGTGTCACGCAATTGGCTTAGGTTGCACGGAAGCGAGGTGGATTTGCGATGAAAAAAGTAAGAGATTCTTTGGTTGGAGAGCGGAAGCGAGTTATTCGCCGGCGATTTATTGGCTGGGACGAACCTACGATTGTGAAAGCCGTTGAGGAATTGCATCGTCGATTCGTCGTTGCGAATAGTTGGGATATGCGTCAAGTCTTGATCGTGCTCCCCGGTGGATTAGCGAAACGACGATTGCAGGAATTGCTGGCGCTGCGCGCGTTAGGTGGAGATCGGCATAACGCTGGGCGAAGCGGGCAAACCGTGATGTACCCGCCGCAGATTGTTACCGTCGGACAGTTGCCCGAAGAGTTGTATTTAGCGAAGTTTCCATTCGCAAGTGACTTCGTCCAAGTGCTGACATGGATGTCTGCGCTACAGAGTACGGATATTCGCTTGTTACAGCGGATGGTGCCTCAACCTCCACCGGCAGCGTCCAGTGAACAGTGGCTGGAACTGGGGAAGATGATCTCGACCGTCCACCGAGAGTTGGCTTCGGATCGCTTGAACTTTAAGGCGGTTGCTGATGCACTGGGCAATCATCCGGAGACTCCGCGTTGGCAGGCGATGGCCGAAGTGCAGGGGACCTATCTTAAGCAACTTGATGCGCTTGGACTGTGGGACATTCAAACAGCGCGGCTGATGGCGCTCGAGTATCGCGAACCTCAGACTACGAAGCAGATTGTGGTCATTGGCGCGGTCGACTTGAACAAGACGCAGCGCGGTTTTTTGGATGCAGTGGCTGAGCACGTCGAAATTTGGGTTGCGGCTCCTGAATCGCGGGCGGCGATGTTCGATGCATTTGGTTGTTTGGACAGCGAACAGTGGCAAGACGCTGTGCTGGATTTGCCCGAAGATTGCTTGCTGGTGGGCAATTCGCCAGCAGACCAAGCGGAGTTGACAGCGGCATGTCTAGCGGAGCTTGGAGATCGCTATCACGCACGCGACGTTACATTAGGAATACCGGACCCATCGCTGGTTCCAACTTTGCAGCACCAATTGTCGCTATGCGACGTCAAGGCGCGCAACGGTGCTGGCACACCGCTGAATCAATCGGAACCGGCGCAACTTCTTACGCTCATTGGCAGGTATGTTCAGCAGCATAGTTTTGCAACTTTTGCGGCATTGATTCGTCATCCTGCGATCGGAAACGTTCTTCAAACTGCGCAGTTACAACAGTTGCCAGCCCAGCAGCGCTCACAGCGGCAGAAGGCTCCCAAAGATAATGGAGAACAAGCGGATCTGCCGGCAAATTGGCTAGCGGAGTTTGATCGCTATTGCCAGGAGGTGTTACCGAAAGCCATTGATGACTACGTCAATGAAAAAATCGATGGCGCACATGTCTATACGCAAGTTACTGCAGCGGTAACTAAGTGGTTAAGTAAACTCGGACCGCGTGCGCTGCCAATTTCGCAATGGATGCAACCGCTGCTCGATGTCCTCACTGTGGCATATGAGGGACAAATCTGCCAGTTGGACAAGGCAGACGATCAGCCGCTATACAGTGCGGCAAAGCAGCTTACTGAATTGCTTGTGGGCCTTCGAGATATTCCACGCGAACTTGAGCCAAAGATGACGGCAGGGGAGCTGATTGATTGGGTGTTGCGATCGACGGCTGGGAAATTGGTCCCTGAGCCGAGCGATGAGACATCGATCGAGATGTTGGGTTGGCTAGAGCTTGCCTTGGACGATGCACCTGTACTAATACTGACGGGTGTGCATGATGGCGTAGTTCCAGAGAGTGTCAACTCCGACGCGTTCTTGCCTAATCAATTGCGTCGTCAATTGGGGATGATGGATAATGGTCGACGCTACGCGCGCGATATGTACTGTATGCAAGTTATGCTTCATGCGCGGCGACATATGAGAATCGTGGTTGGCAAAGCGGATCACCAAGGTGATCCGCTGGTGCCGAGTCGATTGTTGTTGGCTTGCGGGTTAGCGGATTTGCCAAATCGTGTGCTGCAGTTGGTATCGGAAGATGCGATCGATGTGCTGCCACCGACGAAGCAGCGCTGGCGACCGGTGCTTGGGGCTAGTCGCTTGTCGATTCCTAAGCCTATCAAGGGGTTGGTACCGGCGACTGTGTCTGTGACGGCGATGCGAGATTACTTGGCATGCCCCTATCGTTTTTATCTGAAGCATGTATTAAAGCTGAAAGAAGAACTCGACAGCGACGTGGAATTAGACGCGCGAAAATTTGGCATCCTGCTCCATGATACGCTTGCGATGATGGGAATGAATCCGATCTGCCTCAGCACGGATCCTGAGGAAGTGGAGGAATTTTTGGTGGCTCAATTGCAAATTGTTGCTGCGGAAAAGTTCGGCCCGTCGCCCCCCGCTGGTGTGTTGATTCAGATCGAGCAGGCGGAACTGCGGTTGCGAGCTTTTGCCCCGGCGCAAGCGAAGCGCGCCGCCGAAGGTTGGGAGGTGAGGCTTGTCGAAGTTGGAGTGGAAGCCAAAGATGGGCTCAAATTTGGCTCCGGCGAGCACACGCTGACGCTG
>JANPLP010000707.1:0-1458 GCA_031426595.1 Planctomycetia bacterium
CGCGATCGATTAGGATCTCGCCGTACAGGCCACCATAATCGGATTGCCCCCGAATCAAATAACGATTTGAAGACGATGGGCATTCGTAGATCGAGATTCGCGTTCTGGCTGCTGCAGCGTTTTCTCGTGCATCGAATGGGACCGAAAAATCAATCATTTGGTAAAGCGTCTGCCGCTCAATGAAAGGCAAAAGAAACGCGGACCACGCGAACTGGCGATGCGTCGGTGGCGAACGATAGCCTCGCCACTCCAAGCAACCCGGCGGAAGCGTTTGATAAGTCTGGTGATACGAATGAAGGGCGATGCCTATCTGCCGTAAATGGCTTTGGCAAGTCATCTTGCGCGCAGCTTCCCTTGCCGATTGAATCGCAGGCAACAACAGCGAAGCGAGTACGCCCGTGATCGCGATCGAAACCAGTAATTCGACTACCGTAAACCCGCTTATCGCACGTCTATCCAGACCGACTCGTGCACGATTGGCATGCTCAAACATCCGTACCTTCGCCAACTCCGTAATCGCTTCTTTGCGGTCGCACTCCATGCCCATCCAATCCGCAATCTCGTCGATCGTTCTTCCGCAACCCATGCAGATATCTCTGGAGTCGAGTTCGCAACGTTGATTACAGGGGGATCTCATGGGCGTCTCGTCTCACGCACCGACAAAATAGTTTTCGACGTCCAATAACAATCACTTGCACGCACTCTTCCGCCGAGTGCCGAAATTTTGCTAAGGACATCGCAACGAAAACCCCAATCCGAGAGGGCACAACTTCGTTTTATTCGTGGTAGGTCTTCTGACTCACTGCCAATCAAGCTCCATCACCTTCTCGCCCGCAACTTGGGACAATGGCACTTCTTAAAAGAAGGAAGCTTCGATTCGGGGATTTCGCAATCCCAAGGCAGTTCACAGCGGCTGGACCGTCCCGGTGTTCCACCGGAGTTCCCTGTTCACCTGCCATGCAGAGCACGGCAAGTCACCACGAACACGGAGATTAAAACCGATCCCGCTCCATTCGTCAAGTCCTTGCCCCAATCGTTGTTGTCAGAGCAATATTGAGACGATGCTGGATTGCGACTGCGCGTCTTAGGCCCCCGCGAGTATCACTCGGGGGGCCGGAGTTTCGTCGGCCTATAAAACTGATTCATCCAACCTTTAACGGACGGGGAGCTGGTTCCGGAAATAGTTCCGTTGTAGTTCTCGAAACTCGTTCACCCATGGGCGAAGAAGACGTCTCGCCTTCGGATTGCCGCCAGTGCATCCACGACAAACGGGAGGGTGACGCCTTTTTATACCACACATCTTTTTCTTACGACTCCCGCCAGCTCGGCTGGTGGGTGAGACGTTTGGCTACCAGAACTCACGCTCCCCATTTCTCCCCTATTCTCATTGAGTTGCCGCCGTGAGCGGCAACTCAATGAGAATAGGGGGGAATGCGTTTCCTGGTTGGTTTTCTGGTT
>JANPLP010000708.1:0-3548 GCA_031426595.1 Planctomycetia bacterium
TTTCGACTGGGAGAGATTCGCCCGTAAGTGCAGACTCGTCAGTTTGTAAGTCGCGAACTTTGATCAATCGCAAGTCCGCAGGGACCCGATCACCTGACGATAACAACACCGTGTCGCCAGGAACCAATTCCTGCGCAGGTAGGTTTATCCTCACCCCTGATCGAATGACCTTCGCGGTGGTTTCTAGTGACTTAAACAACGCATCAATCGCCTTGATGGCTTTCGCTTCTTGCAGAAATCCAATGGCGGCGTTGATGATCACGACGCCCAGGATCACCATCGCGTCGACCCAATCCTGCAGCAGCATGGTAATGGCGCCAACCACCAGCAGCAGATAGATAAGCGGCTGATGAAACTGCATCAGAAAGCGAATCAGCGGGCCTTGCGACTTGCGTTCAGGCAGGACATTCAGTCCGTACTGCTGGACACGCGTTCCAATGTGTGCATTTTCAAGGCCGCGTTCAAGATCGGCACCTAATGCAGCGATCGCCTGCTCAGTTGAAAGCTGATGCCATTGAGACTGGTCGGCACTCTCCACTTTCCCGCTTTCAGTATTGGCTTGGAACTTCGTACCATTTGCGTCGCTTGATATCATAGCTGCATCATACCCGCTAAGTCATCATTCAGTCATTGCTCTGGCATCAATCGAAATCAAACAACTTGCTCCACAGCGATTCTCGTTTCTTACCGCGACCATAAGACGATCGGTTATCGTCGTCGTCATCATCATCTCGATAGGCTTTGCGATTGGCGTAAGACGGGTGCGCGTTGTAGTGATCGCTATTCGATGCTGTGGCCGGACCTGAGGGTGGCCCAGTCGGTGGCCCAGTGGGTGGACCTGAGGGTGGCCCGAGCGGTGAGGAACGATCGGCTTGCTCAATGAACTTGTCAAGTTCACCGCGATCAAGCCACACGCCACGACAAGTCGGGCAGTAATCCACTTCGATTCCCATCCGTTCAGTCATGAGCAAATCACAATTGCAGTTGGGGCATTTCATGTTATCGATTCCGATTGAGGATTGAATGTCTACACCTAATGGGCTTCGACCGTGGCAGGGCTATGCCTTGGCAATTTTCCTAGGCTTCCAACTGCGAGCGATAGTAGAAACGCCGCCCCCGTAAACGGTCTATGCGACGATCGGCAGCAATGCTCAACCGATCACCGATCCGGTCGATAGCCGCCCCAACGCTTGTGTCTTTATCTTCGACAATCAGCACTTCCTGGTTGTGGATGCGCACGACAACGCGGCACAGTTTGTCAGCCCCGCCCCGCTCTGGCCCATTGATGTCGACAAGGTAAAGGCTGACTTTTTTAACGTCATTACCCAGTCGCTCGAGTGCCGACAAAATCTTGTCGTACGCCAGTCGCTTGATGGAGTCGGTTAATACAATACCTTTGGCATGGATGCATAGCTGCACGATGAGGCCCCTTTAAGGATAAAGTTGCGGGTATTAGAAACTGTGGAAAATCCCTTTACCGATGACTCACACAGTAGATAATACGACTAAAAGAGCGTTTGATAAGACTTAAAATTCACCCAAAAGCGTTCGATTTAATCTAATGGTCGAGCGTCGTAGTATTTAACTTGGAGCGGGTATCAAATGGACTGGCTGAACTATCATCACTTGCTCTATTTTTGGACTGTGGCCCATGAAGGCGGAGTGACCTCAGCCGCCAGGATTCTGCACCTTACTCCCGCGACCCTAAGCACTCAGATCCGAGATTTGGAGAAGTCGCTAGGTGTAAAGTTATTTCGCAAAGAAGGACGGACCTTAGCGCTCACCGAGATGGGCCAGTCCGTGATGGAGTATGCCGACGACATCTTTTCCACGGGCAAAGAGCTGATGGAAATGGTTCGTGGCCGACCCAGCGGATCGCCACTGATCCTGCGAGTCGGCGTGAAGGATGTCATGCCGAAACTGGTGGCCTATAAGTTTCTTGAGCCCGCGATGCGACTGGAACCTAAGACGCGTTTGGTTTGTCACGAGGGGGACATCGATATGCTTGTAGCTAGTCTAAGCATCCACCGACTCGACTTGATTCTCTCCGATACACCGCTGAATCCTTCGATGAAAGTTCGCGCTTATTCACATCTACTCGGCGAATCAACTGTGGAATTCATGGGGACAAGGGAACTGGTTGCAAAGTTCAAGAAAGGCTACCCAGGATCACTCGAGCGCGCTCCGATGCTGCTACCACTGAACAACACGGTGCTTCGAAGATCGCTCGATCAATGGTTCTCCGGCAACAGTCTCCATCCAGAGATTTGCGGCGAATTTGAAGATAGCGCGATGCTCAAGATCGCTGGTCAATGCGGAGCTGGTTTGATGCCCGTTCCATCGCTTATCGCAACCGAAGTCAAAGCCATGTATCGCGTCGAATCCTTGGGTGTCGCTGAGGGGGTCCTCGAACGCTTTTATGCGATCTCTGTCGAACGCAAACTAAAGCACCCCGCGGTCGTCGCGATCAGCGAGTTGGCTCAGCGGAACTTGCGCCGTCGAAGTTAACGGTCGAAACGCCACTGGCTTGAGGTGCATTAACTGAGAATATCCTTGACCAGTTCGCCGTGAATATCCGTCAACCGAAAATCGCGTCCCTGATAGCGATACGTTAGCCGCTCATGTTCGACACCCAGCAAGTGCATGATAGTCGCGTTCAAGTCATGCACGTGCACTGGGTCCGCCGTAATGTTGTAGCAGTAATCATCGGTGGCTCCCCACGTCAGTCCACCGCGTACGCCTGCTCCCGCTAGCAGCACGGTAAAGCAACGTGGGTGATGGTCGCGGCCATAGTTGTCCTTGGTGATCGCCCCTTGGGAATAGATCGTGCGACCGAATTCACCTCCCCAAACAATCAGCGTATCATCCAACATCCCCCGCTCGGATAAATCGTTGATCAGCGCTGCGGTCGCTTGATCGGTATCCTGACATTGTCCACGTATCGCAGCGGGCAAACCACCGTGATGGTCCCAACCCATATGAAACAACTGAATGAATCGTACATTCCGCTCCGCTAACCGTCGCGCGAGCAAGCAGTTGGCTGCGTAACTACCAGCGCGCTTCACATCCGGCCCGTAGGCATCGATTACATGCTGCGGCTCGTCGTTGGTATCCAGCAATTCTGGCACACTGGACTGCATTCGAAACGCCATTTCGTACTGCGCTATTCGAGCTTGGATTTCCGGATCGCCTAGTTGCGCATGATGTTGACCATTGAGCGCGGACAAACGATCGAGTGTACTGCGCCTTGTCTGAGTCGATACGCCTGGTGGATTTGACAAGTAAAGCACCGCATCGCCCGTGTTGCGGAACTTAACCCCCTGATGCTTCGAAGACAAAAATCCCGATCCCCACAAGCGATCATAGAGTGGTTGATCATCCTTGCGACCACTTCCGAAAGAGGTCAATACAACATACGCGGGCAGATCCTGGTTCTCGCTGCCCAAGCCATAACTGACCCATGAGCCAATACTAGGTCGACCTGCAAGCTGCGAACCAGTCTGGCAAAAGGTGATAGCGGGATCATGATTGATCGCTTCGGTGTGCAT
>JANPLP010000709.1:0-1492 GCA_031426595.1 Planctomycetia bacterium
CAATCCAGTGGCAGGAGCCAATCAGTGGAGTCTGACGCAAATCGAATTGCTGGACGAGATCAAAACCATTGCGGTGCGACTCGCGCACCGCTAGGTTTTCATCGCAAGCACTAAACTGAGCGTGTTTTCCAGATTTCGTCGGCATACTGACCGATGGTTCGATCGCTTGAGAACCAACCGCTGTTTGCCGAATTAAGAATGCTCATGCGATTCCAGCGCACTTTATCGACGTACGCTTCGTTCACCAGTTTTTGAGCATCAATGTAACTGCGCAAGTCGGCGATCGTTAGCCATTGGTCATAAGGGCTTCGCAAACCTGACGTGATTATGCTGAAAATACCGGGTTCATCGCGATTGAACGTACCATCTTCCAGCATCTGCATGACGCGGGCGATATCTGGATCCGCAGCGATGATATCGTTGGGCGAATAACTTTGCTTGGTACGCTGCACTTCGGTCGCATCCAGTCCAAACAGGAAGAAATTTTCCGCTCCGGCATTATCTCGGATCTCAATATTGGCGCCATCGAGCGTACCGATAGTGAGCGCACCGTTCATCATGAACTTCATGTTTCCGGTGCCCGACGCTTCTTTACCTGCGGTCGAAATCTGCTCAGACAATTCCGTCGCAGGACAGATCACTTCCATGGCGGACACGCGGTAATTGGGCAAGAAAACTAACTTGAGTAAACCGCCGACACGGGGATCGTTGTTGACCGTTTTAGCAACGTCGCTGATCAATTTGATGATTAGCTTAGCCATGTGGTAGCCGGGGGCAGCTTTGCCGCCGATCAACACGCAGCGTGGAACCATGCCAACAGTATCACCGCGCGTGATGCGATCATAAAGATGGACGACATGCAATAGGTTGAGCAGTTGTCGTTTGTATTCGTGAATGCGTTTTACTTGTACATCGAACATGGCTTCGAGATCAAATTTCTCGCCGGTATGCTGAAGCACGTATTTTGCCAAGCGTTGCTTATTCGCTCGTTTGACGGCGATCCACTGATCGCGAAACGCGCTATCTTCAGCGTAAGGAGCCAGTTTGCTGATATGGCTTAGGTCGCGTTGCCATTGATTGCCAATAGTGTCGTCGAGTAGGTTGCGGAGTCCTGGATTGCAGTGGGCAAGCCAGCGTCGCTGCGTGACGCCGTTGGTTTTATTGTTAAATCGCTCAGGCCACAGAGCGTAGAAATCGGAGAAGAGTCCTTCTTTGAGCAACTGCGTGTGCAAGCCGGCGACACCGTTGATGGAAAAACTACCGATGATCGCGAGGTAAGCCATGCGAACTTGCGGTTGCTCGCCCTCTTCGATGATCGACATTTTGCGCATCATCGAAACATCCCCTGGCCACTTCTTTTCAACCAGCGCGAGGAAGCGCGCGTTGATCTGATAGATGATGTCGAGCAAACGGGGCAAGAGCCGACTAAAGAGCTTGACCGACCAGCGTTCAAGCGCTTCCGGCAGGAGCGTATGATTCGTGTAGGCCATGC
>JANPLP010000710.1:0-4179 GCA_031426595.1 Planctomycetia bacterium
GGCGAACCCGAAGGCCGCGAAGTCCTACATGGTTGGGATCGATTTCCTTCGATTGCGAGTGGAAGGAGCCGCGGCACCCGACGTCGGTGACGGTGTGAGGGCGACGGATGCAAGTGGTCGCGCGTTGAACTTGGATTTTGAAAGTGGCACGTTAGCGGATTGGACGGCGACTGGGGATGCATTCGAGGGTCAGCCGATTCAAGGCGATACGGTGTCTGCGCGGCGCAGCGATATGCGCAGTGGCCATCATGGGAAATTTTGGATTGGTGGGTTTGAGAAGATAGGTGATCAAAGGACGGGGACGTTGACGTCCGTTCCTTTCAAAGTGACGCAGCCTTTCGCTTCGTTTTGGATCGCGGGGGGGAATGCCGATAGTACGCGCGTTGAGTTGATTGCAGTCGGCGAGGAGAAACCGTTTTATCAAGTTGGCGGTCGTCAGACGGAGGAACTTGCGCAAGTGGTTGTCGAATTGCAGCGCGTGCTGAACAAAGAATTGCAGATTCGGTTGGTGGATCAGAGCAAGAACGGTTGGGGACATCTTAACTTCGATCACTTCAGATTGCATGCGACTCGGCCTGCAGAAGTGACTCCGCCTTCGGTGCCTTTGGTTGCAGACGAGTACCCGCATCGAGGTTTGGATGCGACCGCGGCGGCTGCGGCGATGAAAGTGCCTGAAGGATTTAAGGTGACTGTGGCGGCGGCTGAGCCTGATGTGAAGCAACCGATTGCGATGGCGCTTGATGATCGCGGGCGGACTTGGATCGCAGAGGCTTATGAGTATCCACAGCGTGCGAAGGGAGATAAGGGACGCGATCGCATTTTGATTTTTGAAGACACCGATGGCGATGGGACTTTGGATTCAAGGAAGGTGTTTGCAGAGGGATTGAATCTGATCAGCGGCTTGGAAGTTGGTTTTGGCGGTGTTTGGGTGGGCGCGGCCCCTTATCTGTTGTTTATCCCGGATTCCGATGGGGACGATAAACCGGATGGCGAACCGCAAATCTTGCTGGACGGTTGGGGATTTCAAGACACTCACGAAACGTTGAACGCGTTTATTTGGGGACCTGACGGTTGGTTGTACGGATGTCATGGTGTGTTCACTCATTCGAACGTTGGCAAGCCGGGTGCGGCGAAAGAAGATCGTACGCCCATCAACGCGGGTGTCTGGAGATACCATCCGCTGCGGCATGAGTTTGAAGTGTTCGCGCATGGGACCAGCAATCCTTGGGGCGTTGATTTTAATGATCAGGGTGAAGCTTTCGTGACGGCGTGTGTGATTCCGCATTTGTTCCATATGATTCAAGGCGGTCGGTACCAGCGGCAAGCTGGTCAGCACTTCAACGTGAACACTTATGACGACATTAAGACCATCGCGGACCATTTACACTACCTCGGTGCAACGCCGCACAGTGGCAATGGAAAGTCGGATGAAGCGGGTGGTGGCCATGCGCATGCGGGAGCGATGATTTACCTTGGTGGAGCTTGGCCGAAGTCGTATCACGGCGGGCTGTTGATGAACAACATCCACGGTCAGCGGCTGAATGTCGACTTGCTGGAGCCTGAAGGGAGCGGCTATGTAGGCAAGCATGCGCCGGATTTCTTGTTGACCGGTGACATGGCGTCCCAGATCCTGAACATGCGTTATGGTCCCGATGGGCAAGTGACCATGATTGACTGGTACGACATGCAAGCCTGTCACTTGAAGGAGACTGAGAAGCATGATCGCAGTAACGGGCGAATATATAAAATCAGCTATGGAAAAACGCCTGCCGTGAAAGTTGACTTGGCGAAGCAAACGGATCTCGAGTTGGCGGAGATGTGTTTGCATCCGAACGATTGGTACGTGCGTCATTCGCGTCGCGTTTTGCAGCAACGGACAAGCAAGAGCAAGTTGTCTGGTGAGGCGATCGGTCGTTTGAACACGATTGCAACGACGCACGCTGAACCCGAGCGACGATTGCGAGCGGCGTGGGCACTGCATGTAACGGGTGAGTTGTCCGCGGCAGTTCGTAAGAGTTTAAGCGACGATGCGAGTGCGGTAATACGGGCTTGGTCGTTGCGATTAGCGATGGACTCGAAGCGTGACGCCAAAAACGCGGCGGAGTTGGTTCAACTAATCGAGCGGCAGGCTGCGGATAAATCGCCTGAAGTGCAGCTGGCTGTGTCCTCGGCTCTGCAGCAAATCGAGGCTAAGGACCGCTGGAATGCGCTAACGCGTTTGGCGGCTCACGACGGTGTTGCCGACGATCATAACTTGCCATTGATGATTTGGTATGCCGCAGAACCGATGGCGGATATTGATCCCGATCGAGCGTTGGCTTGGGCAATGGTAGCTGGGGAGAAAGTCCCGGTACTGCGAGACTTCATGTTACGGCGGATCGCGGGTTCAGGGGGTGCGCAAGCGGTCGAGCGACTGGTGGCTGGATTGCAAAAGGCGGAGCTGCCGGACGTGCAGCTCACCTTCTTGAATGCGATTCGGAAGTCTTTGGCGGGACAACGAACTGCCAAGAAGCCTGCAGCTTGGGATGCGGCTTATGCGAAGTTGTCAAAGAGCGCCGAGGAGGCGGTAAGGCTTCAAGCGACTGCGTTGGGTGTCACGTTTGGTGATGCGACTGCGATGGCTTCGCTGAAGTCCCTCGTGGTCGATCCAAAGTTGAAGATCGCGGATCGCCTTAGCGCACTTGAGTCCTTGGTGGCAACGAACGATCTTTCGCTGGTGGAGCAGCTACTCAACTTGGTGCAAGATTCGGCAAGTGAGGGAAGCGCATTGCGAGAAGTAGCGATCCGCAGTTTGGCTCAGTATGACGACTCGCGGGTCGGAGCTGTACTGTTGGCTGCGTACGCGAATCTTGGGGCGGCTGAAAGACGATCGGCTATTGCAACGCTCTGCAGTCGAGCGGCTTCGGCGGAAGCGTTGCTCAAAGCGATTCAGGCAAAGAAGATTGAAGCATCGGATTTGAGCGCGGACATGGCGCGGCAACTGGAGTATCTAGGAAGCGATGAAGTAAAGCGATTGCTGGGTCAGGTTTGGGGACAAGTCCGCAAGAGTTCAGCGGAAAAAACAAAGCTGATGGAGGCTTATCGGCAATTGGTAAACGATACCAAGCAGCCGAAGCCTGATGAGACATTGGGGCGAGCTGTGTTTGCGAAAACGTGTCAACGTTGTCACATGCTCTATGGCGTTGGTGAAAAGGTCGGTCCAGATCTTACGGGTTCGAATCGGACAAATGTCGATTACCTGCTGGAGAACATTGTTGACCCGAGTGCGGTAATGGCAAACGAATATCGTCAATCGATTTTGCTGACCGATAGCGGCCAGGTGATCACTGGTATTGTGCGAAGTGAGACTGAGAAAGCGGTCACGATTCAGACGGCTGATGCAACAGTCGTGGTTCCAAAAGACGAGATCGAGCGGCGGACCGTTAGCGAGCAATCGATGATGCCCGACGATCAACTGAGCCCGTTCAGCGATCATGAAAAGAGATCATTGATTGCTTATTTGCGTAGTAAGAGTCAAACACCCTTGCGCGCGACGTCTGAGAATGCATCCCAGATTTTTAATGGCAAGGATCTAAAAGGCTGGGCAGGGAACGCTGAATTGTGGTCGGTCATAGACGGCGAATTGATCGGGAAGAGCAAAGGGTTGAAGGAAAACGAGTTTCTGGTGAGCGATTTGTCAGCGGGCGATTTCAAACTGACTGTTGAGATCAAGTTGGTTGGCAACGCAGGTAACAGCGGGATTCAGTTTCGAAGTGTGGCACCAGAGGGTTCCGTGGAAGGATATCAAGCAGATGTTGGTGAAGGTTGGTGGGGTAAGCTCTACGAAGAGCATGGACGCGCCCTGTTGTGGGACAAGAGCGGCGAGAAACATGTGAAGTTGGGTGAGTGGAACACTTATGAAATCGAGGCGATAGGTTCGAAGGTGACAACTCGAATCAATGGGCAGTTGTGTGTCGACTTGGATGATCCAAAGGGGCGTCGCGAAGGTGTGTTTGCCTTGCAATTGCACTCGGGTGGTCCGACTGAAGTTCGATTTCGAAATTTCCAATTGAACGTGCCGCAGGCGAAATCTAGCAAGTAATTTTCTTTTGTTCAGCGTTTCAAAGCATGGCTAAGCAAAAGCGGAAACTTGCGGAGAAAGAGAGCCGAAGCGGTCGGTCAAGCGCCGAACCGCGACGC
>JANPLP010000711.1:0-1575 GCA_031426595.1 Planctomycetia bacterium
GAGCACTCCTTCGCTAGCCTTGGCGTCTATTTTTAATTCAGCCATCGTCGCTTTCGGGGGACCATGATGGAGCCGTACCGTGATGGTTCCTTCCCCTCCTGTGCGACGGGTGACGCGAACAGGAATCTTGAGGGTCTGCCCACGCATAGCATCCATTCGAATTGGAAATCTCGCATCCAATTCCTTTGGGCCCAGTTCTAACGTGATAGGACAAACCGTCGTTTCCAATTTGATCGCGTTGAAAGAGCGAAGCCATTTGGCAATCGGTGAACGATAAGTATCAATTGCATTCCAGGTCACCTCCAATGCGGTAGCAGGCATCGTTATGGATTGCTGTCCGATTTCCACAGTGCCGACGATTTCCAAGCGATCGATTTTCGGCGAAGCGTTCGGGTTGGTCGGTGGTCCAAAATTCCAGAGATTGAGCGTTGCGACGTTTTGATCTTTGGCGATCACGCACGAACCGCCTCGAACCCCGGGCGACGATCCTTGAAGGCTCACTTCGATCGGCTCGTTAAAATTATCAAAACGCATTGCATGCACCGAAATCATTGCGGCTCCTCCGGCGCACAGAGTGGGGGACAAGGTTCGCGATTGGTCAAGTGCCAGAGTCGGGTGTGAAAAATGAGCACCCAGCACGAAGCCTGGATTCGGTTTGCGAATTTCCAATGCGTAACGAGGGGCTGGTTTGGTTTTGTCTAGCCGCTGCTGGCTGCGAACTTGCAATCGATACGTTCCTTTCTCCGTTGTTTGGAAGGTTACGATTGGGTCTTTTGCCAAGAATCGCATTTCGGCGTTTCCGATTGCAGGGCCGTCGTCGTTCTCAACGATGCGGCTCACCTTCTCTGTCGGCTGGCCGGAATTTTCGAGTCGTGAGACAACCAGTAATCCGTCCGTCCATTCTCCGAGCCGTTGTGAAACCACTTCGACGGACACATCTGTTTTCGCTTCGCATTCAATGTCGAAGATATCGAGATCGTCGTTTGCGTCCCACCGTCCAGACACAATCGCGGGCCACACGATCGGCATTGGCTTGTTTTCCGCAAAGCGAGTTTCGTCGTGGACTTGTATCGCGG
Source organism: Planctomycetia bacterium (assembly GCA_031426595.1). GTDB lineage: Bacteria > Planctomycetota > Planctomycetia > Pirellulales > Pirellulaceae > Aureliella. The sequence goes on from JANPLP010000711.1 coordinate 1,077, forward strand.
CATCGGATGGGGATCGCAACAGCGCGGCGCGTGGGTGCCATGGCGATGAGGGCAGCAGCGGTTCGTTGGAATTGTTTCGCACTTGTCTAGCCATATTTTTCCACCGCTCCACGAAACCGCTTTCATCGAGCGCATCGGTCGGCATTGTCGAGAGCATCAGCGCGTATCGGTAGTCTGCACCACCGCGGAACAAGTGGTCATGGACAATGAGCGTGTATTCGATGTTTGGCTGCAGATCGAGGATCATGTTTGCATCGCAGTCATTGGTAGCGCTCACAGACCCCAATGTCGTCCGGTCGGAGTTGAGCAACGAGACGACCAATCTTGCCCGAGAATCGAGGGAGTACGCGAAAGTCTTGAGCGTCAATTTCTGGTCTTGGCTTACTTTGATCCGATAGTAATTTCGTCCACGCTCCGGACATTCGTCTTGCCAAACGGTGCCTGGGGCGATCACGGACGGGTTCACTTCGCTTTCATTGGCCGCGACGATGGACCAAGG
>JANPLP010000712.1:0-5925 GCA_031426595.1 Planctomycetia bacterium
ATCGGAGAGTGTACAGCGATCGCCGATAGCCGTCGAGCCCTAACAGCGAGGTTTTTAGGCTGAGCAGCCAGATTAAGGGCACAAGCCGGCGTCGGATTTTACGCTCTACGCCAAAGCGTGCTAAGCTGTTGCGGCACAAGAGATAAACCCAAGTAAAGGCGATTCAATGAGCCAAATGAACGCGTTCCAAGCAGAAACAGTCGAAGACGTTGCGAGTCGCGATTTGCACGGAAAATACTGGCATTGGTGGGTCAGCGGGTTGCTCTTGCTGGCCACGATGATCAATTACATGGACCGCCAAACCCTTTCTAATCTAGCCGTTCGTGTCCAGCATAGCTTCAATCTGAACGATGAGCAGTATGGTGATTTCGAAGTCGTTTTTGGGCTGGCGTTCGCCGTCGGCTCGCTTTTCTTCGGAATCGTTGCGGACCGAGTCCCCGTCCGTCTGCTCTACCCCTTCGTTTTGGTTGCCTGGTCGTCAGTCGGGATTGCGACCGGTCTGACCAGCGGTTACGAATCGATGCTTGTTTGTCGCGGTCTTCTTGGTTTTTTCGAGGCCGGCCACTGGCCCTGTGCGCTTATTGTCACTCAAGCCGTGATGGCTCGAAGCGATCGCGCGATGGGGAATAGTGTGCTCCAAAGCGGTGCGTCGCTCGGGGCGATCCTGACCCCGCTAATTATCGCCGCGATGGTCGGCCACAGCGCTCCCGATTCCCAAGATCAAGCCTGGCGATTGCCGTTTATTGTGATCGGTGCCGTCGGTTTACTGTGGGCCGTGCTGTGGTTGTTCTCGATCCGCGCCGGCGATTTGCAAACGAATATCTCACAGCCAGAGGATCGAACGCAGTCCCGATTTTGGTTGGCAGTATTTCTGCGAGACCGACGCTTCTGGGCGCTGGCGGTGATGGTGTTTTGCATCAACACGTCGTGGCAGTTGATTCGCGCGTGGTTACCAAAATTTCTGCAGCAAGGAAGAGGATACACCGAAAGCGAAGCGCTCATCTTCAACTCGGTGTATTACATCGCCACCGATGTCGGATGTATCCTGGCCGGTGTCGCGACCCTGTGGCTGATCGGTCGTGGAGTGAGCGTTCACTTTGGTCGTGTTCTGGTCTATGCAGGCTGTGCACTGTTGGCCGCGTTGACAACTGTTGCATCGCTTTTGCCCCATGGCTGGCCGCTGTTAGGCGTGCTGCTTTTGGTGGCCGGTGGGACTCTCGGGGTCTTTCCTTGCTACTACTCATTCACCCAGGAACTGAGTACGAACAACATGGGCAAGCTGACCGGAGTGCTTTCGTTCCTGGGGTGGATGTCGTCGCCGATTCACAAGTATTTCGGCAGACTCATCGATGAGACAGGCTCATTCGATCTCGGCATCGCCCTGGTCGGCTGGGCGCCGCTCGTCGGCTTGGTCGTCTTCTTGGTGTTATGGCCGCTCGGGAATGAAGCAGAGGTGCGAAAGCCGACTGCAATTACTTGATGCAACGCGGAGGCTCACGGATCAGTGCTCAGCTTTGCTCGCGCCCAATCGATTTCCTGCGCCGTCAAGTGCGAGGGAGTAGCACCGCGATAGTCGATGCGTTTCTGAAAACGGCCGCGATCGTAGGCGGTGTTGTACACCGACGCTAAATCAATCAGCAAATCGGCGTCGGGCGTACGTAGCGGAACGGGCAGCACCGGCAGAGCGTGCGGCAGCATCCAACTATAAACTTGGCAATCAGGTCGCTGCTCATCGCGCGAGACGAAATAGTAAGCGTCTCCGTGCGGTAACGTTCTTGCAAGCGGCAACCGCTGGCCGCCTCGCAGAATATCTAGCTCGACCAAATGCACATTTTGGTAGAGCAACGCATTTCGCTTAGCAAGATACTCGGTCCGCCCAGGCTGATTCTTGTTCGCGGGCGATAGGAGCTCAAGGGCCGTCACCAACGACCTGTCGGGTCGATGAATGATTTCAATGTAAGTTTCGCGCGGCCCATCAAGTATGGTCAGCGGAATTGTTACTGGCTCGAGGGTAGCCACATCGCTCGCCTGGGTCCCGCGCCTGTCGCGAGCGACGTCTGTGATCGACACATCTGGAAAGGTTAGCTTTCGCACATCGGGATCATGCTCGATCAAATAAACCCGCTCGCCAATTCCGGCTTCATAGTTGTCCGGAAGTGCGTCGGCGATCGCTTCGCACCAATAATTTACAAAGCGATTGTGAAAATCCGGCCAGTACGCAGGATTCTCAAGGTAAGGATCGATTCCCGGAAAAGGACTAGGCATTGTATGGCACTTTGCAAAGAATCTCGAAACTCAGCTTTTAATTGTATCCCAATCTATCTCCACCTGTAAAAAAACACGGGTCAGATTGGCTCTGACCCGTGTTGTGTTCTCTATCTCATAACTCGCCGCGTGCATCGATAGCTACAGAGCAGGCGATGAGTCCGCTGAGGTATCTTCTGCACTCGGTGGCGGCGCCTGTTGAAGCAGCGGGAATTCTTCTTCAATGGCGACCGAGCCGCGATTGACGAGATCTTCCAGTGCTTCGCGGCGGTAGGACACTTCAGATTCCTGGAACAAGCGGAAGCCGGTTCCCGCAGGAATCAAGTGACCGAGGATCACGTTCTCCTTCAAGCCCACCAGCTTGTCCACTTTGCCTGCCAACGCGGCTTCTGTGAGAACCTTGGTCGTTTCCTGGAAGCTAGCGGCCGAGATAAAGCTGCTACTCTGCACCGAAGCTTTGGTAATACCAAGCAACTGTGTGCTAGCCGTAGCTGGCTTTGGCTTCTTACCCTTCGCAGGTTTCCCGCCGAGACCTTCAATTTGCGTGTTGGTCACTTCGAGCGCTTCCTTCGGTACCAACGTACCCACGGAATACTCACTGTCGCCCGGATCAGAGATCTTGAGGCAATCGTTGAGCAAGTTATTCACGCGACGGAATTCGAATTTATCCATCACCAAACCAGGCAGAAGACTGGTGTCTCCCGGTGTTTCGATCTTCACCTTACGCAACATACGAGCGATGATGATTTCGATGTGCTTGTCGTTGATGTCCACACGTTGGCTGCGATACACCTGTTGAATTTCGTGTGTGAGGTACTGCTGAACAGCTTCTTCACCACTAACTCGCAAGATATCGTGCGGCACCAGTGGACCGTCGACGAGGGCTTGGCCGGCCTTGACGATATCGCCAGTGTGGACCAAGAATCGCTTGCCGTGCGGCACCAGATGCTCGTGCTCGACGCCGCTTTCACTGCGAACGATAATTGTTCGCTTACCACGACGCTTTGTTTGCTGAATTTCAACAACGCCGTCGACTTCGGCAATCACAGCGGGATCCTTCGGCTTGCGAGCTTCGAAGATCTCGGTAATACGTGGCAGACCGCCGGTGATGTCACTAATGCCCGAAGTTTCACGAGGCATTTCAGCCAGTTCTGTACCGGCTTGTACCATCTTGCCTTCTTGCACTGTGATCACGGCGCGCTCTGGCATGTAGTACACATCCAGCGGCTTGCCTTCAGCGTCTTCAATGACGATCTGAGGATGCAAATCGCCTTTGTGATCGACGATCACATTACGAGTACCACCACCTGGATCACGTTCGAGTCGCATGGTTTCCCCTTCGACCACATCGTCGAAGCGGATCTTTCCGCTGACTTCGCAGAGAATTGGAATCTTGTGAGGGTTCCATTCACACAGAACAGTCCCTTTCACAACTTCCTGATTCTCAGCCACCAGCAGTTTTGCACCGGTGGGCACTTCATACTTCTCGATCTCGCGTCCCTTGGAATCGAGCAGCGTGACTTCGCCGTTTCGAGTCAGAACAATCTCGGCACCCTCTTCGTTGCGAACACTGCGCATCCGAGCGAACTTGACAGTACCGCCCTTCTTCGCCTTGATTTCGCTCTCTTCGATGCTGAGGTTAATCGCACCACCGATATGGAACGTACGCATCGTCAACTGTGTACCGGGCTCACCAATCGATTGAGCACCGATGATGCCGACCGCCATACCCTCTTCGACTTGAGCTCCGGTGGACATGTCCATGCCGTAGCAAGCGCGGCAAACTCCCAGGGAAGCGTCGCAAGTCATTGGGCTGCGAACTTGGATTTTCTCCAAGCCCATTTCTTCGATCTTACGTGCGATATCCATGGTGATCATTTCATTTTCATGAACGATCACTTCGTCGGTCACAGGATTGACGATGTTCTGGCGAGATACACGACCCTTGATCGCATCCGCCAAACGCACTTCAACTTTTTCACCGCGATACACAACACCCTTGGTGATACCTTGAGTGCAACCGCAGTCTTGCAGCGTAATCACAACGTTCTGAGCCACGTCAGCCAACTTACGAGTCAAGTAACCCGAGTCAGCGGTCTTGAGCGCGGTATCCGCCAAACCCTTACGAGCACCGTGAGTACTGGAGAAGTACTCGAGTACTGTCAGCCCTTCACGGAAGTTGGCTTTAATAGGCGTTTCGATGATCTCGCCCGTAGGCTTAGCCATCAGACCGCGCATCCCAGCCAACTGACGAATTTGCTCGATACCACCCCGTGCACCGGAGTGAGCCATCAAGAACACTGGATTGACATACCATGGACCCAAGTGGTCGTCTAACTCCATGGCTTGCATCATGTCCTTCGTGATTTTTTCACGAGCATGCGTCCACAGATCCAAAACCTGGCTGTAACGTTCTGCTTGCGTGATAATCCCGCGGTCGTGACGCTTCTTGAACTTCATCACTTCCTTTTCGGCTTCGCTGATGTACTGCGTCTTCGATTCCGGTGTCACAAGGTCATCGGTACCGAACGACAGCCCCGAGCGAGTCGATTCGCGGAAGCCCAACTGGTTCATATCATCCAGCAGGTTAATCGTGGCCTTGCGACCGAGGCGTTGGTAACAGTCACTGATCACCGCCGCCAAGTCGCTACCCTTCATCGCGTGATTGTAGAAGTCCAAGCCGTTAGGGAGCATCATGTTGAACAGCACGCGACCATAAGTCGTCTCGATCACGGCGCCCATCTTGGCGTTGCCGTCGTCTGTTTTGAGACGACGATGCTTAGGCATACGCACCTTGATCTTGGCATGGCGATCGATGACGCCCTGCGCGAAAGCCAAGTCCGCTTCTCCCATACTGGAGAAGATCATCCCTTCGCCCTTCATCCCCGATTTTTCAATCGTGATGTAGTAGCAACCCATCACCGTATCCTGCGACGGGCTCATGATCGGACGACCATTACTGGGCGCAAAAATATTGTGGGTGCTCATCATCAACGTATGCGCTTCCACTTGAGCTTCGATCGAAAGCGGCAAGTGGACCGCCATCTGGTCACCGTCGAAGTCAGCATTGAAGCCTTTGCAAACCAGCGGATGCAAATGGATCGCATTGCCTTCCACCAAGATCGGTTCAAACGCTTGGATACCCATGCGGTGCAACGTTGGAGCACGATTCAAGAGCACCGGATGATTGCGGATCACTTGCTCGAGAATATCCCAAACCTCTTCGTCCTTGCGTTCGAGCATCTTCTTAGCGGACTTGATCGTGTCAGCGTGGCCAAGATCTTTCAGCTTGCGAATGATGAACGGTTGGTACAGTTCGAGCGCAATCTTTTTAGGCAATCCGCACTGATGCAATCGCAGGCGAGGACCCACCACGATTACCGAACGAGCTGAGTAGTCGACGCGCTTACCCAGCAGGTTTTCACGGAAACGACCCTGCTTACCTTTGATCATGTCGGTCAAAGACTTCAGCGGACGGTTGCTGCTACCAAGCACGGGTCGCTTGCAACGGTTGTTATCGAAGAGCGCATCCACCGATTGTTGTAGCATTCGCTTCTCGTTTCTAATGATCACTTCCGGCGCATTCTATTCAACATGTTTTCGCTAACGGTTGTTTCGGTTTATGATTCGGAGATAGAGGTCATTCTAGTCGATGGTGTT
>JANPLP010000713.1:0-19278 GCA_031426595.1 Planctomycetia bacterium
CGACCACAAATTCGACCCCATAACGCAAAAGGACTTTTATTCGCTGTCGGCGTTCTTCAACAACACGACGCAAGCGGTCCGCGATGGTAACGTGCAGAACACGCCGCCGATTCTGCAAGTGCCACGAGTCGAAGAGCGTGAGCTTGTCGATCAAAAGCGCGAGCAAGTGAAAGTTTTGGAATCGAAACAGCAATCGCTGCGCGAGACGGCCAAGCCATCGTTTGATGAGTGGGTGAAGCGGCCCGAATTGGTTCACGACTTACTTGTTCAAACGACCAGTGATGGGGTGCAATTGCACGTGCCGCTCGATGAGGGCTCGACAGAGTTGCTTCATTTCACCGCAGGTGGACAATCGCGGCGAATGGTGGTCCCGTCAGTGGCGACATGGGCTGAAGGGCAGATCGCTCGCAACGCTTGGGTGAACGCCGATGCAAGCCGCCTGCAGTGGCAGGACGTTGGCGACTTCGAGAAGCAAGATAAGTTTGCGTTCGGTGCTTGGTTGTTCGTTCCGCCCAATGCGAGCGGTGCTGTGTTCGCGAGAATGAATGAAGCGGAGGAGTTTCGCGGATGGGATTTGTGGTTGCAGAACGGTCAAGTCGCTTCGCATATCATTTCCGCTTGGCCAAAAGATGCGATCAAAGGAGTCACAACAAACAAACTGCCTGAAAACAAATGGACTCATGTCTTCGTCACCTACGATGGAAGTGCGAAACCGGAGGGGCTGGAGATCTACATAGATGGGAACCAGCAAAATTTAAACTTCGAAGCCAAAACGCTTTCTGGTTCTATCCGCACCTCAGTCCCGTTTTCACTAGGCAAACGTCATTCGTCCTCACCTACCAATGGAGTGCGAGTGCAGGATCTCCGCATCTACAATCGCATGGTGGAGAAGCCTGAAATTGATTCCTTGCGAACGAATTTGCGCAAGGCTTACTTGATCGCCAAGCATGCGCCACGGTCGGATGCCGAGCAAGCAGAGTTGTACGACTGGTATTTGCAAAATCATAACAGCGAGTATGGCCAAGTGGTCAATGAACTTGCGAGTGCAAAGTTGGAGTTGACGCAAGCTATCGCGCGGGGAACGATCGCACATGTCATGCAAGAGAAGATGGATACGCCGCCCTCTGCGTTCGTCCTGTTTCGAGGTGAGTATGACAAGCGTCGCGATCCAGTAGGGCCCGCGACTCCTGCATTCCTTCCGCCTATATCGCCCGACCTGCCGCAGAATCGTTTGGGATTAGCAAAGTGGTTGATCGCGCCAGAAAATCCGCTGACCGCACGCGTCACTGTCAATCGATTTTGGCAAGAGATTTTTGGGACGGGTTTGGTAAGCACTTCAGGCGATTTTGGGATTGCTGGTCAATCGCCAAGTCATCCGGAGTTGCTCGACTGGTTAGCGCTCGAGTTTCGTGATAAGGGATGGAACGTAAAAGAGCTGTTCCGCACCATTTTGACTTCGGCGACTTATCGGCAAAGCGCTCGCGTTACACCGGAGAAATTGGAGAAGGACCCGCAAAATCGTCTGCTCTCACGCGGTCCACGGTTTCGTTTGGATGCGGAGATGGTTCGCGATTTTGCACTTGCCGCCAGCGAAACTTTGTCAGAACGTATCGGTGGCCCGAGCGCGAAACCGTATCAGCCCGAGGGCGTTTGGGAAGCGGTTGCGATGATCGGCAGCAATACTCGCGACTACAAGCAGGATACGGGTGAAAATCTGTATCGCCGAAGCATGTATACGTTCTGGAAGCGATCGGCGCCACCCGCATCGATGGAAATCTTTAACGCGCCCAACCGAGAGGTTTGTACCGTTCGACGAGAGAGGACCAATACGCCTCTACAAGCGCTGGTGACCCTGAACGATTCGCAGTTCGTGGAAGCGGCCAAGCGGTTAGCAGCTAGCACGTTGCAAGCGCCTTTAACGAATCCCACAGATGCGGCAAGTGCGAAGGCTCGCGATGAGCAGCGCGCGCAATCGATCGCGATGCGTTTGATCAGCCGTCCGTTCAAGCCCGAAGAACTGGCGATTGTGCTGGCCAGTCTCGCACAATTACAGGCTCACTACACAGCCAATCCAAAAGACGCTGAACAACTGTTGAGCGTTGGTGAAACCAAAGTGACGGGTGAAAATACCGCTGAGTTGGCTGGCTGGACAATGCTAGTCAATGAGCTCATGAACTTAGACGAAGCGCTCAACAAGTAAGGCTACTCCCGTAGCCCCATAGAGTGAACACGAGCAGATGTAATTGCACGTCAACTAAAAAAATCTCACGCAACATATTGGCACGACGATGAACTTAGAACAAGAATTCATTCGCAACGAAACGCGAAGGTTGTTTTTCAAACGAGGCGCCAATGCTTTGGGCTTCGCGGCTCTGGCGGCACTCTCTGGGCGCACGGATCCGTTATCAGCGGCCACAACGGATGCATCCCCCGATTCTTTGTCTGCTGAAAAACTCAAGTCGTTAATGCATCATGCGCCCAAGGCAAAACGTGTGATTTATTTGCACATGGTCGGTGGGCCTCCGCAAATGGATTTGATGGATTACAAACCCAAGATGGACGCTTGGTACGATGTTGACTTGCCCGAGAGCGTTCGCAATGGGCAACGACTTACAACGATGACCAGCGGCCAGACACGCTTTCCGATCGCGCCCAGCAAATACAAATTCAAGCAGCACGGCAAGAGTGGAGTGTGGTTGTCAGAGTTGTTGCCGTGGAAAGCCAAGTGCGTCGATGACATGTGCTTCATTCGAAGTATGCATACGGAGGCCATTAACCACGAGCCCGCAATTTCCTACATGCAAACCGGAAATCAGATTACCGGTCGCCCCTGCCTTGGATCGTGGGCGTCTTATGGTTTGGGGAGCGAGAATGACAACTTGCCGACCTTCGTGGTCATGGTCGCCAAGCCATCCAATACCGAACAAGTGCAAGCCATTTCGGGAAGGTTGTGGGCAAGCGGTTACTTGCCGGGCGAACATGCTGGTGTATCGTTCCGAACTGCGGGCGATCCGATTTTGTACATTAACAATCCGCCCGGAGTGACTCGCGATGTTCGCCGCGCGACGCTCGATGGACTCAAGCAACTCAATGAACTCTCTTACCAATCGCTGGGCGATCCCGAAACACACACTCGCATACAACAGTATGAACTTGCATTTAGGATGCAGTCCAGCATTCCTGAGCTGACCGATATGTCGAAAGAGACTGAGCAGACTCTGGAGATGTATGGACCGGACGTGAAGAAGCCAGGATCGTTTGCAAATACGGCGATTTTGGCTCGACGAATGGTCGAACGCGGCGTGCGATTTGTGCAAGTCTATCACAACAACTGGGACACGCATGGCAATGTCGCGGGGCGATTGCCCGACCAGTGTCGCGATGTGGATCAACCCTGTTACGCGCTCATTCAAGATCTCAAGCAGCGAGGTTTGCTCGACTCGACGCTGATCATCTGGGGTGGCGAATTTGGTCGCACGATCTACTCGCAGGGCGGGGTCAGTAAAGCGAATTATGGACGCGACCATCATCCGCGATGTTACACCATGTGGATGGCGGGTGGCGGGGTCAACGCGGGCAGCGTGTATGGCGAAACAGATGAGTTCTCTTACAACATTGTGAAAGATCCCTGCGATGTGCACGATTTTCACGCGACTGTGTTGCACTTGCTAGGTTTCGATCACGAACGCTTCACTTTTAAATCGCAAGGGCTCGACCAGCGACTGACCGGTGTTGAACAGGCGCGAGTGATCAAAGAGCTGATCGCTTGATTGCAAGTTTCTTGATGGCAGATCGCGCAACAATGCAAAATACATAGCGGTTTGATCCCAACAGGATTCGCTGCTAAGCTAGTCGACGGGTAAGCTTGGCATCTTTGAGGATGAATCGCAATGAAACTAAACGTTGCGTTGATAGCGATGATTTTTGTTACGCAAGTCATCGTAAATGCGCACTGGCAACAGGGCTTGTATGCCGCTGAGCTGCAGCGGCCGAATATCATCTTGGTGATGGCTGACGATATGGGCTGGGGGCAGACCAGCTATCGCAACCATCCTATTCTGAAGACACCAAACCTCGATGCGATGGCAGCGAATGGCTTGCGATTTGAGCGTTTCTACGCGGGTTGTCCGGTATGTTCGCCGACTCGAGCCAGTGTGTTAACGGGGCGTTCTCCCAACCGTGCCGGCGTGTTGTCACACGGTTACGCTTTACGTCTCCAAGAGAAGACGATCGCCCAGGCGTTAAAGGGAGCCGGGTATGTTACAGGTCACTTTGGAAAATGGCACTTGAATGGATTTAAGGGACCGGGAGCGCCGGTACTCCAGGGAGATCCTCGCAGTCCAAGTGCTTTTGGTTTTGATGAGTGGGTTTCAGTCACCAATTTCTTTGACCTCAATCCACTGATGGGCCGTAACGGAGAAGTAGAGTCGTTTAAGGGTGATTCTTCGGAGGTGGCGGTGTCGGAGGCGGTTAAGTTTTTAGATAAGCATCGTGCACGCAAGCAACCGATGTTTGCAGTCGTTTGGTTTGGTTCACCTCATGATCCCTTCAAAGCCACCCCTGAGGATAAAGCAGATTTCAGCTCGCTCAACGGAGCCTCGGCCAACCATTACGGAGAACTAGTCGCCATGGATCGGAGTATTGGCGTGTTGCGGCGGAAACTGCGCGAGTTGGAACTAGCGGACAACACGTTGATAGTTTTTTGTAGCGACAACGGTGGCTTGCCTGGGATTGAACCAGACACTGTTGGTGGACTTCGCGGTAACAAAGCGTCCGTTTACGAAGGTGGCTTGCGAGTTCCCGGCATCATCGAGTGGCCGGCGGCCATCGCGCCGCGCGTAACGCATTTCCCGGCTTGCACGATGGATCTGTTTCCAACAATTGCAGATCTGCTGGGTTTAGAGGGTGACATCTTCATCCAACCGCTGGATGGAATCAGCCTCAAGCCGCTGCTAAAGACTGAATTGTCCGAACGAACGAAGCCAATTTCGTTTCGCTTCAATGCTCAAGCTGCGATGATTGACAACGATTACAAGATACTGACAAAAAATCTGAACCAGGGCGAATTCGAACTTTACAATTTGAAAGTCGATGCAGCAGAGAAGAATGACTTGAGCGAAGTTGAACCAGAGCGATTTACGAGCATGAAAGCTTCGTTGGTGGAGTGGAACAAATCCGTAGATGCAAGTTTCAATGGTAAAGACTATGCGGAGGGCAAGGTGAACCCTCAAGATCCTGCATCGATGTTCTGGTACGACCATCCAAGCTATGCTGATCACCTGCTCGAATGGCGTGACCGTTGGGAATTCAAAACGTACATCGAGAATCAATCGCGAGCGAAGAACAAGGCGAAGTAGTATGCGTTGTTGGCAGGCATTGATATACGGCTTATTGTTGTCAGGCTGTGCGAACGAGTGTGTGTTCGCTGCGGACCGGCCCAATGTCTTGTTTATCGCGATTGACGACCTGCGAACCGATCTTGGATCGCTAGGTGTCAGTTATGCGCAGTCACCGCAGTTAGATTCGTTTGCGAAGACAGCACGCGTGTTCAGCCATCACTTTGTGCAGGTTCCGACATGTGGGGCTTCACGTTGTGCATTGCTGCGTGGTTGCTATCCCGACAAGGCCGCGCATGTGGGCAACGGAGCGATCGCTGGTACGCAAAGCGAATGGGGGTCGCAGAGTCTACCAGCGGTATTTCGTTCGAATGGCTATCGCACGTTGGCGTTGGGAAAGATCACTCATCATCCCGGCGGTTTGACGGGTAAGAACTGGGCGGAGGGGCGTGAAGAATTGCCTGGAGCCTGGGATCGCTGTTGGGTTCCAAAAGGACCGTGGGCGCACGCGGAAGCGATGATGCATGGTTATGCGAATGGCGTTGCGAGGCGTGCTGGTAAGTCGCTTCCTATCGAGGTCTTTGATGGTGAGGATCGAGCTTATCCGGACGCTTGGGTAGCAGCCGAAGCGACCAGTACGCTGGAAGAGCTTTCTCAGCAGAACAAGCCTTGGTTCTTGGCGGTCGGATTTTTCAAACCGCATCTGCCCTTCGCTGCACCGAAGAAGTGGCATGATTTGCACAGCCACGGAATTCCTGATTTGGGGCTCGAGGTTGCATCGAAGCCTAGCTGGCCTTCGACGTGGCATAACTCGGGCGAATTCAGAGGGAACTACGGTCATGGCGATACGAAAAACGATCCCGACACGAACATAGAGTATGCTCGTGAATTGCGTCGCGCGTATGCGGCTTGCGTCAGCTACTCCGATGCACAGGTTGGTAAGGTTCTGGACGCGCTGCGCGATTTAAAACTGGAGCAGAACACGATTGTGGTATTCTGGAGCGATCATGGATTCTTGCTGGGTGAGCACGCGATTTGGGGTAAGCATTGTTTGTATGAACGCGCGTTGCGTTCACCATTGATCATTCGTTCGCCGGGCATGCAGCAAGCGGGTGTGACGAGCGACGCGATTGTGGAAACGGTGGATCTGTTTCCAACTTTGATCGATCTCTGTGAGTTGCCTGCGCCTCCGGGACTCGATGGGAAAAGCTTGCGACCGCAGCTTAGCGATCCGCATGCAAAGTCGCTAAAGCCCGCGCTCGGTTTTTGGAGCGGTGGGCAACGAGCCATTCGAACGGAGAATTGGCGACTGATTTCGAAGCCTGGCAAAGACAATTCCGCATCTCAGTTCGAATTGTTCGACGTAGTCGCGGACCCTGGGGAAACTCGCAATTGTGCCGGCGAGCGTCCGGAGGTAATCAGCGAATTGACGAGACTGCTCAACGCTGCCGCGCCGCCATTAAAATAGTCAAATAAAACAATCGTTCCTACCTGCGGACCTGCATTGTTATTGCAACCCGCGGTGTACCCAAGCCGGTGTTGGGAATTAAGCAGTATGCTTAGCCGTATGGACCCAAGACGTGACAAACAGACCGCAGATTGGAAAGCGTACATGCCTGTAAGTGAACTGGAATTGAATCAGTTGGTGGAATCTACACTGGAGGCTCAGACACGAGCTTACGCGCCGTACAGTAACTTCTTTGTCGGCGCAGCGATCCTGTGTGAAGACGGCCAAGTGATCACGGGCTGCAATGTCGAGAACGCAAGTTACGGTTTAACGATCTGCGCGGAACGCAGCGCGGTTTGTGCGGCGATCGCAGGTGGGCAGCGGCAATGGCGGGCGATAGCGATTGCTTCGCGAGGGGCAGTCACTCCTTGTGGAGCTTGCCGACAAGTATTGCACGAGTTCGGCGGAGCACTTGAAGTGATTCTCGTCGATAGTGAATCTCGCGAGGTGCGTTCGCGCTGGACTGCTGAGTCGTTGTTGCCGGGCGCTTTTATCCTGGACCGCAAGTAGATAGTCGGCGTGACGTTTTACTGACTCTTCATCGCTCGGAACTGCTTCCAAGAGATCACTTGAATCTTTTGTTCATCGAGAAACTGACGCGTTTTAGGATCGGTGAAAATTGCGCGGTCTTGATCGCGGCGCAGCGAACTATCGGTGATCGCGCGTAGTTCATCGCCGTCCTGCCCGCAGTGGATAATTAACTGCGTCACGCCAGGCTTGATCTTAGCCATCTCGTCAAAATAGAGCTTCTTGCGTTGCTCTGGAACACTGCCACCATAAAACTGCAACATGGCGTCGAGAATCGGCAACTTGCGCTCGTTCAGTTTGGCAACGGAGTCCTTCAGACGGTCGGCGAGAGCTGGATGGTCACGAGCGGTTTCGGCATCCAACTGATTGAAGAAGAGAATGGGTAGGTCGTACTCGAGTGACAAGTCAACGTACACTTCGACCAAGTCCGGGCGGCTCACGACGGCGCCCATGTGAGTATCTAAGTGGCTCAGCGGTACGCCAAAGGCAAGAGCTTTATCGATCTGCGCTTTGAGTTCGATTTTTACTTCGGTGGCTTTCGCATGCATGGCAACTTGGCTGACGTTATCCCAAAGATAACCTTCGGGATCGACCAGGCTCGGGACGCTCGCTTTCGATGCGACTGGACCCCAGCGGTAATTTTCCCACTCGGCATTCAGGGTCAGGTGAATACCGTAGTCAAATTGTGGGTGCGATTTTGCGTACACCGCGAACTCTTTGAACCAGGGGCATGGGACCATGATGCTAGCGGACGAAACGATTCCGCTTTCCAGTCCGGCTTGTGTCGCCACGTTGACTGCGTGAGACATGCCTGCGTCGTCGGAGTGGATGATGAGATAGCGGTTCGTATCCTGCGAGTGGGCTACTGGCGTGAGCAGCACAGTCGCAAGGATCGCAGACATGATTAAACGCAGCGGACTCATATGCAGCATGGCAGTACCCAACGAAAACGGCCTTCCTTCGAATGCCGCAATTCTAACACGACTGCAAGCCCATTGGCATTCACCGAGTAGGTCACTCTGCATTCGCAAATTAGCTCGCTGAATTCTCGCGTCGCAAGCTTTCCTGGAGATGATTCCAGAGCACTTTGGGATTCAGAGGTTTGGGAAGCCAGCCGTCGAAGCCTTCGCCGCCGATGGTTGCACCGCATTCCGATGGGTTCGTACCGCTGACCGAAAAGACCTTCAGTTTTGCAACACGATCGTTCGCGCGGATGGCCCTCAGAGTGCTTGCGCCATCACGACCCGGCATGTGCATGTCTAGTAATGCGAAATCGAAACTAGCATTGCATTCGATCATTGCCAACGCTTCATTGCCTGAAGCGGCGGTAACGCATTGGCAACCGTTCATCTCAAGCAACCCCGCGAGCAGTTCGCGTTCATTTGCATCGTCATCGACCACTAGCAATCGCAGCGGCTTCTTCGATTCGAGAGGGAGCAAGGTGGGCGCTTTAGGTAGTGCGGCGTTGGCAGAAGTCTCATACATGCCAGATTCTTCGAGGACTCGCCCCACATCATGGCTTCCAAAATCGCGATCGATCTGTGTGAGATTGTCGACCAGCACGTCTAGCAACTGATCGGCCTGCGAGTTCCTCCCAACCGACTTGAGGCCATTGTATGCGTGAATGGCAAGCGTAATGTTATTCAACTTGTTTTTCAGATCATGCACTTCTTGTTTGAGTTTTTGATTGCTTTGATCTTGTTGGCTCAGCTTGTGCGCCGCAGTTTGAGGAGCACTTACATGGTTCAGCGATTGCGGCGAAGCTTCTTCGACGAGTTCACCGCGGAGCACCTCGACATCTCTGGGTGCTTCAAAGCCGAGTTTGATTGAGCGGCCTTTGACGCTTAGCACATGGATCACAATTCCGCAGTTGGGAAAAACGACCGATTGATCTTCCTTACGGGTCAAAATGAGCATGAGAGGACTCCATCCATCTATTCGAAAATCAGAGGCAAATGCTCAAGTCGCTATTCAGCCGGTGTTTAAGCGATTCAGCAAATAGATTGGAGTCTGCTTGGTTTGGGTGAGTCAACCCGAGTGGACGAGATTGCTTTCAAATGGCGCACTACCGACGGTTGTTGAGTATTTCGCCCATTTTAACAAGCCAGGGTTCAAGGGCATGATGGGACTGGACCCAATCTGCTGCTGCAGTGCGCCGCCGCTCCCAAGTCTCAGGTTCCGTCGCGAGACTACGAAACGCTTCGGCCATCGAGTGTGCATCGCCAAGTGGGACGAGCAGACCGCGTTCGCCGCGGCAGATACGCGGGGAATTTGGTTGGTTGGAGCGAGTAGCAGCGCTTGAGCCAGCACCCAATATAGTTCGCAATGAACCGCTGCAATCTGTGGCGACAACGCTAGTCCCGAGAGACATGGCTTCTAGTGCCACGTTAGGCAGTCCCTCATGTTCGCTTGGAATACAAAGTAGATCGGCCGCTTGCATTAATGGATATGGGTTCGGCAGGAAACCGTGAAATGCAACCTGCTGAGTTACTCCAAGTTCGGCGGTTAATTGTTCGAGTTCTGCACGATCGGGGCCGTCGCCGACGACATCCATGGCGATTGGGAGAGTTTGTCCTGCGTTGGCGATCTTCAAAGCTTGGAGCGCAAGTCGCTGCCCCTTTTCATGCGACAGTCGGCCAATAACCGCAACGCGATGCGAAGACTCGCATTTCAGAGACTCGCTTTTCAGAGACTCGTGACAATTGACTGGAATGGATGCGCAACCTGCTTGCTGCCGAATGGCTTCGGCATTGACTGGGTTGGGAAGCACAATTAGCCGTTCGCGTTTCAGTTGATAAAAGGCGGCTGCATCGTCGGCCACTTCTTCGCTGACCGCAATCGTTACGCTGTTGGATTGCTGATAGGCCTTTGAAAGCAGACGCTTTTTAAAGAAGCGGAAGCGCTCGCGACTCTTTTGAAAATCGGAGCTTGGCGGACTGACGATGACCGAGACTCGTGGCACCCCAGCTCGCTTCGCAGCCGCCGCTGTGATCAAGGTCATGTGAAACGTTCGATCGTAGATCACATCTATTTTCTGCTCATGCAAGACCTTTGTGAGCTGCGCAATTTGCAGGCGGCGAATTTCACCCGGCCAATAGGACTTCCTTTCGTCGTAGGAATCCCAAAACGCGGTCACGCTTACATCGTCGGGCAATTGTTTCAGGTAATGGCCTCGGCGGTAAAGTAGAAAGATGCTGGGCGAAAACTCTCTTCGATCGAGTAGCGATGCAAGTTGCCAGAGTTGTCGTTCGCTCCCCCCGCCTTCTAACGAACCGCTGCAGCAGAGTACACGCAGCGGCCGCGGGACGTTCGACGATTTAGTATTACTCATCCGTCGAGTCCAGCTTGATGCGTTCGCGAATCCTGATCAGTTGTTCCGCGGCCCAAGCTTTGCCATCGTAGAGTAAAAGCAGATTGCGATAGTAGTCCAGGAGATCGGCACCCTGCAATTCGCCTTCTGCGGAGCGAATCAACTTCTCAAGTTGTATGGCGGCAGGAGCAATAGCAAGTTTCGGCGCTGGCTTTACCTGCTCAGCGAACCGCGCCAATTCAACCAAACGTTGCTCAGTTCTGGACAAGCCTTTTAGTTGTCCGTAGACGACCAGGAAGGCATTCAGTTTTTCTTTGTACAGCTCGGGGTTGCGTTCCCGAGCGATCAAGCAATCCAAGAAGGCTTGCTCAATTGCCGAAAGCGAATCGCCTTTCCGCGCGGCAGTTCTTTGCAAATTGACAAGCGCCCGTTGCAGGTCGGCATCGTCCGCAAGTGTAAGAACTTCTGGATGGCGAGAATCTTCCGGGTAGCGAGCTACGAATTCATCAATCGCGGGACGTATATCCTGAAGTTGCTCTTCGTCGCCTGAATCCACCGCTTCTGAAATCTGCAGGTAGAGAGCGTCCGCGGACTCGGGTTGGAACATCCACCACCCAAATGCGATGCTACCCAACAAAGCCGAAACCATTAGGCCGATCGACAGGTAACCAATCCATTCTTGATGTAATGGGTGAGCTATCGGAGCGTCACCGAATACGCTTTCGCGTGCCTCGCGTTCGGAAACATGTGTAAAGCGAGAGGGGCCAGTCGCGGTGACTGGATCATCGACTGTGCCATGAGGTACTGGGTTTTGGCGAACGGGAACCGAATCTTTGTGCGCCCGTTCGGTGACGATGGCTGGTAATCGACTGTCGTTGACGACCGAGGTCACTTGGCTATTGGAAACAAACGAACTGCTCGTTGGTTTCTCGGCGGGTGGATGAGGAGCCAGGATCGTAGGTTGCTCGTGCGTTGACGCCGCTTCTGGATGTGTCAAGCGAATCTCCTCATCCTCGGCTTCGGAGAGATCTAGCGAAGTGAGTTCCTTGCCGATTTTTTCGGTCGCAAGTGCTGCCGCGCCCTCGGTTGGCAATCTCGAAGTGACACCGGTGATCTTGCGCATGCCAGCTTGAATAGCCTTCATGCGATTGCCGACGACCAGCGCGGTGGGTGGTCGTTTGAGCGGATCTTTGTCAAGCATTTCCTTGATCAGCTCTGCCAACTCGGTTGGGCAACTGGGAGCCAATGTCAACAGATCGGGGACTGCGTTGTAACGCACCGCGTAGAGCACCTCCGGGACACTCTTGCCGCCGAACGGAGCTCGTCCTGCCAGCAACGCGTATAGCACGCAGCCGAGGCTGTACAAGTCGCTGCGAGTTGTCACTGTTTTACCTTCAGCTTGCTCAGGCGGCATGTAATCGGCTGTACCGATGACTGCGCCGACTGCCGTCATGTCGCTGGAACCGAACAATTTGGCGATCCCGAAGTCCGTCAACTTGACTTGACCTTTATCGCTGAGCATCAAGTTGGCTGGTTTGAGGTCGCGATGAATGATTCCAAGGTCATGGGCGTGTTTGAGGGCAGAGGCAGTTTCGATTCCGATTTGAAGTACATCCTCCCAGGGGAGCACTTTGTGTTGCCGCATGTGATCAAGCAGGGAGTGGCCGGGGACGTATTCCATCGAATAGAACAGCAGGCCTTGCTCTTCGCCATAGCCGACTAGTTCCACGATATGCGGATGCTTCAGTCGCTTTAGCGTGTCGATCTCAGCGGCAAAGCGGCGTCGAAAGCGGCTTTGATTGGCGACGCCCGCCGCAATCACCTTGATTGCGACTTTGTCGCCACTGCGTGCGTGCACGCCTTTGTAAACTGTCCCCATACCGCCGCGCCCTAAGATCCCTTCGACGCGGTACGGGCCGAGATACTCAAATTCCGCTTGACTCATCGGACAACTCCATCACTGTGCATACACTGACAAGCCGCTCGTTCAAAACTCTGCGGCTCCTGCGCGATGCGCATCGCGGCCAATAGATGCAAAGTATAGGACGCTATTGATTTTGAAAACACAGATAGCAACCAAAGAAACTCAACTACGCGGCAATCACCCAATTCCATTCTAGCTCGCGGCTGTCGGCAGCGCTTGGCGAAGTTGACGCTGGGCGAAGTCAATGGGCAATCTTGCACGCCCCATAGCAGCTGCAGTCGTTCTTTACTTAAGTCTTGCTTAACTTTAGTCTTTTGCAACTTCGCGCAACGCTGATCTCGCGACGGTAATTGCCCTGTCACGAATAGGCCGGGGTGGTGCAGACGCTTTTGCAAACATAGTTCGCTGAGGATAGCGAATCCTAAAGCTGCATAATCGCAGTTCCCCAAGCGAGCCCCGAGCCGAAGCCACACAACAGGGCGCGATCTCCCGCGTGCAACTGACCACTGGTAATGGCTTCATCAAGTGCAAGCGGAATGCTGGCTGCACTGGTGTTCCCATAGCGATCCAGGTTTACGAAAACTTTGTCTCGCGAGATCCCAAAATCAGACACCGCGGAGTCGATGATGCGGACGTTGGCTTGATGTAGAATAAGAAGATCTAGTTGATCGACGGTCAAGCCAGCGTGAGCCAAGCAGTCGCGTGTGCTGTCAGCCACGACTCGAACTGCCCACTTGAATACGGACCGACCTTCCATGCGGAGGTAGTGTTCGCCTGCATTGAGGGCGTTGGCGGTCAAGGGTAACCGACTTCCGCCGCTAGGGATGCAGAGCATTTGACCGCCACAACCTTCGGAGCCGAGGGTGTAACTAAGCAGACCTTTAGAGAGGTCCTTTGAAGGGCGAAGGAGAACAGCGCCGGCTCCGTCGCCGAATAGCGGATAGGTTTTTTTATCCGCTGGATTGATCGTGCGGCTCATCACTTCAGCACCGACGATGAGTGCACAATTAGATGCGCCGGAATTCACAAACTGACTCGCGGTCACCAGAGCATACATAAAGCCCGCGCAAGCCGCGTTAATGTCCATGGCGGGCGCTATGCAGCCCAACTGACGCTGCAGATGGCAGGCGGTGGATGGTGAAGCGTGATCCGGAGTGATGGACGCAACCAATATCAAGTCTACGTCGGCAGCACTGATTTCTGCGCGTTCAAGGCAATTTTGAGCGGCTAGAAGCGCTAAGTCGCTCGTCGCTTGTTCTGGAGCCGCTTTGCGTCTTTCGAGGATACCAGTTCGCTGCAAAATCCAGTCGCTATCACAGCCAAGCGCGGACAGGTCATCGTTGGCCACAACCATTTCGGGAACATAACTACCCGTCGCGGCAATTTCGATACCAGTTAACTTCCCCAGGCGGCTGCGGCCTGACTGGGCAATTGCAGGTGCTGGCGATTGAGCAGCGTCGAACCGATTGTGCTTGGGCGAGCTTGACGGAGAGGTTGAAGCAGCGAAGGACATCCAGAGTGGTCTCGCAGGATCGTGTGGAAAAACCCCGATGATAGCAGAAAAAAGCGGTTTAGGATGAACCTGATTCCGCAGAAGTTCCAAGAACAGGGAGAACAGCCATCGGTAGCGTGTCGTCATTGCCGCCAGATGGGAGCTAAGCAGCTATCGCGAAGCACCGTCGTTGCCGCACAGACGCGGCAACAGGAACTTGCCTGACGGACTAGTATAAATGGGGACTGATTTTGAGAAAATTGAGATGTTCGTTGCGCATTTGCGCAAATGAGATGTATGTTTTCGTAACTGCGAAACGCGAGTGACCGAGCACCGAATCATTGCCCCTGGTTCAGAGCCTTAAAGTCACCCGCGAATCGCAGAATACGGTTTCCCAGGAATCACTGACTTGGATTCTTGGGTTGATCTCTGCAGTCGGTAGCCAGTTTTCTCGTGCCCCAGCGAGAAAGCGGGCTTCCGATTCTGCTATTTGGCGAACAGGCTGCAGAGTAAGTGTTCCTCGCAGTTCGACCGAAATCCAGGAACCGACCGCGAGTAATTGCGGAAAGCACATCGAGCACTACCGATCATTCTGTCTATTGCAATTTTTTGCTATAGACCGTGTTCTCGGAACGGTGCCAGCGTGGCAGCTCATATGCAAAGTAGTGTCTGGTGATGCCGGGCAACTCGAAACTACTTCATATTAAGCGTATATCGGCCGGCCGTTTGCCGGGGCAAGTCTTACGTCGTGCGGAATAGCGACCATGGACCTGCCCCCCTATTCCGATTGCTTGACCCCACCGACCAACTCGCTTGCCGTCATGGACGCAGATGGCGAAAACGCGTGGTGCATCGCGTCCGCGATAGGCCTGTTACCCATATCCATCGAGCTTGGACGCTAATAAAAGATACTTGACCTATTCGGTGTCCAGCGTCTGATGGGCTTGGTTCGCATCTTCGGCCGGAAGAACACGATCTACTTCCCAGTTGCAACTTATCAGTCAAGTTCACCTGCGGAAGACTTTGCTCCCACCGCCACGTTACCCTGATAACGCACTGACATTCCTGCTCACCGCCCTTCTTGCTTATTGAGCGCTAGAGCCGGCCATTATTTAGGATGCAAGGTGGGGCTGCAAGTTTCGCCGTTGCGGTTTGTCAATTGCTGTGGGTCAATTGGGGTTTGTCAATTGTGGCGAGTCGGTGAGCTCCGAGGGGGCGGAAGAATCTGTTGCTGGCTTGTCAGCTTCATCATCCGCCTTTTTCTCTGCCGGAGTCAGAATGATCGTATCGTCGTTGATCGTCAAACTTTCAAACTTACGCAAAAACTCAGCTGCTTTGGGATCTTTATAAGCATCTTTAGCTAAGTTTTCGTTCCGCATACCATTCATGAATTCTTCCGGTACCGGTTTTCCATTTACGGAAGCTTTGTCTAGAGTAACGATCAACACGCCATTCTCCAGCGATGCTTTGAGCGACACGGAACCGTTGAAGTATCTTCCCTTACCAAATGGAATTGCGTCTGCGGGGAAGCTCGCTTCGCCGCTGATCTCACCGTCGTCGATTTTCACGAACAGGCGTCCGGCCAGTTCCTTTTCGCTGCTAATCATCGCGTTGATGTCGTCTGAAGTCAGAACCAGTGGCGCTTGGTTCTCGCCATTTTCCAGCGCGGTCTTGAAATCGTCGATGCGTTTCTTAGCTGCAGCAATCTGTTCCGCGGTGTACTCCGAGGCTGGAATTTCGACGGGTTGGTCTGACGTATAAGTCTCGATTTGGCCGCGTACCAAACGATAGCCAGCGTAAAATGTTGCGGCTGTCCCGAGGATCACCAGCAACAGAACGGTCGCGCATCCGCCCAGTAAACAACCCCAAGGAAATTTCTTATCGGAAACGGGTGAGTCTGCAAACGTCGGGTTCGAACTGTTCATGAATCTGCTGCCTCGTGTGGACCGACAACGGGAAACTGAATTTTATTCAGTGAGTAATGAATCGTCGATTGTAGCGAAATCTTGGCTGAAAATTCGCCAACTGCAATGGGCGTGCAGAATGCCAGGTGATCTTTGATCCAAAAATTCATGCATGCCGCCGGTGATGCGCTACAACTAGACTCATGACTATCCCAGACAATGACGAAATACCAGATCCATCACGAGACCATCAATAGGCAGTTGATTGCCATCAGTGAACGCGACAGCTTCGTTTGTCGCGAACAGCGGAAGGTCGATGTCGCGAAATTGATTGGAGTTGACGAACATGAAGTCGTCGGTGGACATGCGACGCACTCGTGCGAGCTGCATTTCATCGGATAAGGGCAGAGTTCAGCGAGACGGAGCATTTGTCTCGACGCAGGTCAAAACGGTTTTTCGGGGGCTTCATCCGCAAACCTTTGTGCTGCTTGCTAATCTTCGTCCAGGCTGAGGAACAGTGTTAGGGTAGTATGCTGTAGAGCCAAAATAGCAAACTCAAAGGTGTAATCGGTTATTGATTCTCCCTCGAATTCCATCGCGACCGAACCGTCCTCGCTTAGGAGTGCGGCATAGTTGGAGTAGAAGCAAATGCCTGAACCAAGTAGCCTGTATGCAAGCGTGTTAACCGATGGTTCATCGCGGAGTTGTTGACCGTACGCTTTCCCAAATTGAAGGTGCTTTCGAATCATAGCCAGAGCGCATTCACGCTCAACTGCGGGCCAAAGGCAGTCGGTCGTAGGTGGTATTGATCGCAAGTTGAGCGATGTAAGAAATGGGTTGAGTTTGGGAAGCAATCTTCGGAAAGTAAGTTCTTCGCGATCAATTGCCAACAAGTTGAAATCATGGCGCGCGCGAATGACTCGCTGAAGCGGAAGCGTGAACTCTCCCAGAGCTGGATGTTGTGTCCGCCCTTCCGTCAGTTCTTCATTCTGGAGTAGTGTGAGGCACATGTTTGAAGCAGCACGACCCAGCTCAACAGCGGCGGGGCACCGGCAAGCTTTGGTCACGAAAAACGATTCATACCCGCCGTCCGCTGCAGCCCCCTGTTCAGCGTTATTACTTTTCGAGGTTTGGTCCGACTGGCAAGTCCAGGACCTGCCCCTGGGCCTGCAACCGCTTGCGAAGCTGCTCGTACGGCACCTCTTGCACCGTCACCTGCTCTTTCACCGCCAGCGCCGCCGCCACACCCGCTCCCTGACCGATCACCATCCACGCCCCCTCAATTCGAAGCGACGACATGCCGACGTGGGTGCAAGACAGCGCGACGGGAACCAGCAGGTTCACACACTGCTCGGGCTTGGGGAGGACGGAGCGGTAAGGGACGTGATAGGCGTACCCCTGTTTGGGATCTTTTTTCCGCACCGGGAAGATCGTCCCCTCGTTGATCACTCCGCCACCTTTGAGCGCGATCCGCTGGACATCGTGCGAGTCGATGGGGAACGACGAGATGGCAATCGGGTCGTCCTTCTTCGGATCGTTCAGGATGTCTTTCTGGCTGATGACATACAGCCCCTTCAGCCGACGAGACTCGCGAACGTACAGCGCCGGCGAGAAGTGGTCGTAGCTCGCGAACTCGTCCTTGCACAACCCGAGCCGCGCGTAGGTGTTCTGAACGTTCTTGGGAACGACGGGATCGGTCGTCAGGAACTGGTAAAATTCCAGCGTGTATTGTTTGTGGGCTTCCCAGATCGTTTTCCGCCCTTCCTCGTCCGCACTGTGCCAGCCGTTGCCTCCGCCGACGAGACCAACTGAGAATTGACGACCGATTGAGTTGTTGCCGTCGAGTTTGTCGCCAGGCAACGGATACAAATCGAACCCGATCTGCTTCACGTCACCACCAGCCTTGAGGTATCGGCGGATGATCTCGAAGCGGCCCGAGTCGTAATTGTCCGGTTTCGGCATCGGCACCCGGTTCTTCGGATCCGCCGTCAAGCAAAGCCGAAAGCTGTACGTCATGACGTTCTGATCGCCCGCCTCATCCTTCCCCCCGTCCGCGGTCGTGAGCAGCGGAAGTAGTTGGCCCTTGTCGTCGAAGCCGTTGATCTCCATTTTCTTTTTCGGATACTGCTTGCCTGCCAGCGGCTCGTCGTACTCCGCCCTGCCCTCCCGCCCGATCATCCAGTCGACTCCGGCTTCCGCCATGAGATCCCCTTCGTACGTGCCGTCGACGTAGACTTTCGCATTGAACGCACCGTTCTTCGTGACCAGGGACACGATGCGGCGGTCCTCCTTTTTGACCGACTCGAGGCGTTCATTCACAAACACCTTAACGCCGGCTTCGTCGAGCATCTTCTGCGTCACCCGCATCGCCACGTGAGGTTCGAACACCCACAGCGACTGGTCCTTCATCGCCGGGTCATACGGAGCCTTGAGCCCCCGGTCCGTGTAGTCCTTCACCACGCGGGTGTGCCATTCGTCGAACAGACCCATCAACGTGGTGCGCACCATCTGGTTCGAATCGCAATGACTTAACCCGCCGGTACTCATGGCTCCAACATGATCCGTCGGTTCCAGGAGAATGACGGACGTGCCTTCGCGAGCGGCCGCAATGGCAGCACAAATACCGCCCGGAGTCGAGCCATAAACAACGACATCCGCCTCTGTAGCAACTGCGACTGGGTGCGTCATTGACAACAGCACCGCCAAAATCGCACCGATGAATCGTGTCATGCGTTGAGATGCCCTGAAGTGGTAGATCGAAGGATGCTTTCGCCGAACGCCCCGATGAACAAGCGGTGGCAAGTAAGTTTTACATCATGGAGTGGCCGGTCCACCGCTTCGGTCCTTCCGATTGTTCGGTCCCGCCATCCAACTCGTTCGCCAATTGCCGATGAATATCAACACTCCCGAGGATACCACAGAAGGAACAAGGTATATCGCGAATTCGGAAAAAAGCTACGACAAGGCCAGCTGAGAATACAACGAGTACGCAAACACCCACGTTCAATCGCATTTCGCCAGCGCAGCATACAAAATGCTCAACGCCGCTGATTTCAGGGCGCTATCTTGAGGGCAACATCAGAGAGCTTATTGACGACGCAACCGCCCGCTGCTAGCTGACACCATGCAATACAAGCTCGAAGCGCCAGCGAGTGAATCTATTCGAAACATTCTCCACCGACTGCTGGTGCCTGACGCAACACAATACAAGCTCGAAGCGCCAGCGAGTGAATCTATTCGAAACTTTCTCGCCCGACTGCTGCTAACCGACGGCGCG
>JANPLP010000714.1:0-5396 GCA_031426595.1 Planctomycetia bacterium
GAGGAATTTCCCGGAGTTATTCCGGCATCCGCCGCGATTGGCAAGCTCCGATGGGGCGTGACTTACGAATTTGAAGAATTATGGCGCTGGTGAATTCGCGGTCCACTCACCTCATTCAATCTCTCTCTCTCTCGTCATCACAAGCTCTCGCAAATACAGAAACCTCCTAAGAATGACATCTGAAACTCCCTTTCGAATCTCGCTGCTGATCGTTATGGCTCTAACCAGGGCGGTTACGCTTTACTACCGACTCCGAGCAGCGTCCTCGGGCGAAGCAATTTCAAGAAGAGAAGAAGGCTACTTGTTTGCAACCGTACTGCGATTGGCTGGAGGTTGCCTGTGGCTTGCCACGTTTGCCTATCTGCTATTTCCGTCCTTCGTTGAGTGGGCTTCGCTTCCGATTCATTCCGGTTTGCGATGGGCTGGCGTTGCCTGTGGTTTGGTTTGTCCCATTCTGATTTATTGGACGTTGAGTACTCTCGGCAAGAACCTGACCGACACGGTGGTTACACGGGCCAACGCTACGCTGGTTACCAACGGCCCATATCGTTGGGTCCGGCACCCTTTTTATGTGAACGCAGCCTTGATAATGGCTTCAGTCACACTTCTAACGGCCAATGGGTTGATCGGCGCAAGCAGTCTTGTTGTGCTAGCGATGCTCGCTGTAAGGACCCCCAAGGAGGAACAAATGCTGATCCAGCGATTCGGCCAGCCCTATCGCGATTACATGGAAAAGACGGGGCGGTTCTTTCCTAGAATCTGATGTGTGCAGCGGGGTGGCTCCCAAAGTTGCAACTTATCAATCGATGGTTCGCAAATCACTTCGTTTGCCAGTGGTCCCAGCAGCAAGGGATCCTTTGACAAGCCTTGGCCACCAATCACTTCGATGCGTAGTGATGGACGCTTCGAGTGAAAGGCTCTGACTCCTTGTTCAGTGGCATGTGTGTTGTACAAACGGACGGCGCGCAGGTCGCGCATTCCCAACAGGGACTCAAGGTCCTGGTCGCCAAATTCTCCGTCCACGATTAGGTAGTCGATTGGGGTTTTAGTCGCAGTCGACAGCAACCGATCGCTTACTCCTTGCTAATCGGCGCAGACACGCGGACCGCATTCGGATGGGCTTCGAGAAACTTCTGCAGGGCCTTGTGGACATCCGGTTCCTCTTCAAAGTCAATGTCAAAGACAGACCAACCTTCTTCGCTCATGATGAGCGTGAACATATTGGATCCTCGCATCATTACGAGGGGTTGGTTTATTTCAATAGAGACCGTTTCTGAAACGGCCAGCGCTCTTGTCGGCTTGGTAGGGTCATTTACATACACGGACTGAATGGACAGCCCAGTCATTTTCGGGGAACCGGCTACGTATGCAGAGTCGACGGACGGAAGATCCGTGGCCAATGCCTTCACCATCTCGGCATCGCCAGCAAGTGCCGCAGCGACAAAAGCTTCGACGACTGCGCGGACGTTCTGGCGATCTAAGGGTTTTATACGCTCGGGAGTCTTTGCATTGCTCGGTACGCCTGCGACAACCTTGACATCGTCAGGAAGCTTGAGCTGGAACTCTTCGTCCTGAATCTTGGCGTCGTCACCGAGTTCCAGTTTCGTGACCGTGAACTTCGTGCGGCTGGCGACAGTAGGTTTGCCGTCAACATCGGCAGCCCAGGCGGTCCACAGGATTGTCTTGGCGGCCCACACACCAGGACGCGGTTGGAAGAAGTCTTCAAATTCGACTTGCGATTCGAGCCGCTCGCCAGTTCGCGATTCCACACGAGTCGGCAGGTAACCACGATCCGGGGCGATGCCCACATATCGCACCGAGAGTTTGGACTGAGGATCTTCGACGACCACATCAATTTCTTCTCGGCCGTTGCGTGTGGTCTGTGTGATTTTGGAATTGGGCCCGAACATCGGCTGCGGAAACGCAATCGCTGCTCGTCCCCAGAAGAACAGGTTCGGGGCGTAGGCGATCGCGCCGGGCCTCAAGGCTCCGTAGCTGATGGACTTGTTCACCCGATCCCACGAATAGGCTCGGTCTCCGTCTCGCCCGGTCGTCCACTGCTCTGGCTGCAATTCGATGGTCCCCGTTCCCGGAACCATGCGATCGCTTTCGATGCGAATCATTCCCCCTTTCATCAACCAGCGCGCTGTTCCGTTTGAAGTCATGAGTTCTCGCTTCTGGTCCTTTGTCGTCCAGAGCGTCTTGAACTCCTGAGTCAGCTCCATGCGGCCATAGAATAGCTCACGACCAGCCAACTGAATTTGCTTCTCAAGCTCCGCCGCTGTGGGGATCTGTCGGTCTTTCGACGCTTCCGCAGACTCGGTTTGGCCGCCGTCGTTTCCTGATTTGGCCGGTTCGATTTCAACTTCAGCCGTCAGTCCCGCCTTGAGCTGTTTCGGAACCTCGTCAAACGAGACGATTACCTCATACCGCGAAGCTCGGAAACCGTCCAACCTGGGTGGCTCACGCTTATCAATCGCGACGACTTTTCCGGAAAACGTTTCCGCGGGAATCGCGTCGATCATGATCCTTGCCGAATCACCGACACGAACCAAATCGGTGATCGATACGACAATGAAAACTCGCAGTTGCAACTGACCCGATTCAGATCGACCGTTCGCACTTGGCGGAACCACAGGAGGCTGCTCAACGACCGCGAGAAAACGACTGCGAACTCCCCCGTCAGTTCGTTGAATAGCTTGTATGGCGGAAGCTGCTGCCTCAACCTCAGCCTTGGATCCTTGCAGAACGATCACTTCGCTTCCGGGTGATGTCCCAATCGTCACACGACCCTCTTGCACTGGGAGATTTCGTTTCCAAGCGAAATCGCCCAGCCGAGGTGAGCCTGCTTCGTTTTCTGATTTCCTGCCTGTCGTCCACGCTCCGCGAATCTCGTCGCCTACCAGCCGCAATGATATTTTTCCTTTGCCCTCATCCGCGACTCGCCAAGTACCGTTGAAGCGATGTTCGACTCGCGACCACATCAACTCGACTTTGCCAGCGGCACCTTCATGACAATTTGCACATTTCGCCCCATTCCCATTCCAATAGGGATGCGAATCATGAAATCCACCCGGTGCAAAAAAACCTTGGGTGAAGGTCCCGTCGTACTCTCTGGGTCCTTTGGCTCCGAGAACCACGGTGCCCCACTCGTCGCTGGTCCATTGACCGCTGATGTCGGGCGGTTCCGTCGCTTGCCACACCACCATTCCTAACAAACCGATTCCAAGGGCTCCAAGCATGACGATCACTCCCTTTCTCATTCCTGAGAAATTCGAACGCTTGTTAGCGGTGTAAGGCGTGAGAGACATTGGCAATGGCGCGGAGGTTGGCTGCTGCACATGAGCCAAACACTCTTCGAGCAACTCGGCAACGTGTTGAGCCGATGCAAAGCGATCATTGACCTGTTTCGCCATCAACTTGCTGATGATCGCGCACAGCCATTCGGGGATATCTGGATTGATCTCGCGAATTGAGCGAGGTTCTTTGTCGGTGAGCAGGCGCAGAACGCTGTAGCTGGATTCGGCTCGGAACGGTGCGTGGCCGGTACACATCGCGTAGAGGACGCTGCCGAGGCTGAACAAATCGCTGCGATGATCGACCGTTTCGGCGCGAGCTTGCTCAGGGGACATGTATTGCGGTGTGCCTGCCAGTGTGCCGCTTCGAGTGAGACTTGCGTCATCGACGGCTCGGGCTAAGCCAAAGTCCATCAACTGCACGCGTTCGACGTTTTGATCGAGAAAGATGTTGGCTGGTTTGATGTCGCGATGCACGATGCCTTGCGCATGAGCGGCGGCCAGTCCCTTGGCGGCTTGCATGCCGATGCGCAGTATCTCGCGGACTTCCAATGGCCCGTTGTCGTTGAGTCGCTTTTGCAATGAAACGCCGCGTGAATAGGTCATCACCAAATACGGCACGCCTTGCCACTCGTCGACGCAGTGAATCGCCATCACATGATCATCGACTACTGCCGCAACCGCTTGGCCTTCGCGAGCGAACCGTTTGCGAGCCGCCCCCGAAGCTGCCAAATGCGGCAACAGCATTTTGATTGCCACGAAGCGATTGAGCGAACGATCAAAGCCTTTGAAGACCGCTCCCATACCTCCTTGTCCCAACAGCCCGATGATCTCATACGGTCCGATGCGGCCGAGCATGTTGGGATCATCGGTCGGGCCGAGCAGATCGAGAATGCGCTCACGTACGCGAGTCTCTCCCAGACCCGCAGCATACGCTCGCCCCTCTTCAGCGACTTGGGGAGCTGCTACGACTGGGTCGCGCAGGGCGGGTTGAATCGTCTCTTGCCATTCGATGGACCTGTAGAAGTCATCAAAGAGTTCGCGACATTGGTCGCAACCAGATACATGCTCTTCG
Organism: Planctomycetia bacterium; assembly: GCA_031426595.1. Lineage (GTDB taxonomy): Bacteria > Planctomycetota > Planctomycetia > Pirellulales > Pirellulaceae > Aureliella. Next base: position 4,372 of record JANPLP010000714.1, read on the forward strand.
ATACTCGAAAGCTCGTACGGTGAAAGCTCATTGTGCCCGATTCGCTGTAACGATTCACGCGACAAGCACGGCTGTACGTTATTGAGCATCATTACTTCTCCGTCTGCTAATGTTTTCAACTTCTTGAAGGAGATCCCAGTGCTGCGAGACTTCGGCAATTTTTTCCTTCAGCCGCGTGAGTACTCGATGTCGAGCCACATAGATTGCTCCTGTGGATCGTCCGGTGCGTGTTGACATCTAGGCGGCTGAGACTTCCTGCAACGATGTCTGCCAAAAGATGTTCCAAGTTTGTTCGCTGAACTCGGGTCGAATCTGTTCGGCGGCCCAACGAACAATCTGCCGACGCATTTCGACAACTAACTCGGACTCAGTGTCGTCGGCGGTTGTCTGTTGGCCAAGCAGTTCAGCTACCGAGCTGGAACCAGTTGCTTGATCCAGCGGCCGACGCACTAGCGCGGTGGAAATGGCGTTGCGAGCAATAGTTGTCAACCAGGCGCGAAAAGGAGGCAGATTGTGCGAGGCTTGCCAGCCGTCCAGCGCCCGAGCTATCGAGGCAAACACTTGCTGCGAGATATCCTGCGCATCAGCGTCTTGTAGCCCGCGACGGCGAGCCATGCGGTACACGACGGGTTGGTAGATCCCAAGAAACGCGAGCCATGAAGCTCCATCGGCCGCATCTTTGACGCGATCAATCAGACTATGGTCAGTTTCCGGAAACTCTGTCATCGTTGGCTCCTACAGAGTTTCACTCAGCAAAATCGAAAGTCTTACATAGAAGTCCCAGAATTCTACTGCGCACGCAATTCGTACCGCCACTGGCCGATTCAGCACTAAAAATCTGATTACGAAGCCACATGCGGCGCGTCAGTAGGTTGTGCCGGTTTCAATGGCATATGGACTTAGCCTTGGAGCGAGAATTCAAACTGTTTGATTCTCGGCAGTTGCGTTGCGCCGTCGCGATCGGCACAGTAGATGGCGAAGCGATCTCCGTGTCGCTCACGGTGCGTGGCCAGGGCGACCTCGGG
>JANPLP010000715.1:0-3366 GCA_031426595.1 Planctomycetia bacterium
CGCCTTTTGGACGTGAACTGAGAGAGACTCGGAAACATAAAAATGGGCCAACCTTTGGCCCGATCGGTTACTTTCAATCGAGGTCGGTGCAACCGCTGCGGTCGTAACCCACACTGACCTCGCCCGTAAGGACATATCAAGATTACTGTATCGGACAATCCAAAGCAACAAAACGGTCGTTCTTGATTGATTTCTACAGCTTCTCCCCGCCGGACACTTGATTAGACAACCAATTCAGCCATTGGTTCGCGAAAAAAGGTGTTTCCTTGCTAAAAGTTATTGTGAATACTTACACAAAGTTGGCCAAGCGACCGCCGTTGAGCTTCCCCGCTCCCGCGTACTGGCCTGGTTCCGTTATCATCTGGCTGCGCCAAAGTGTGGCTTTCGCAGGCATCTCCGAATAATTTAAGTAATGTCGAATGAGTGAGAATCGAATCCAAAACGAGTCGCACCGGCGAACACGCAGCGACCATGCCTCCGAAACCGCAGAGGATTACGTTGAAGCAGTCGCTGAGATCGAAGCCGCCAGCGGCAAATGCCGACTTATTGACTTGGCTCGACGGTTCGCAGTTTCCCATGTCACTGCTTCGCGAATCATCACGCGGCTGACCAATGAAGGCCTGGTTGTAACAGAACCCTATGGCCCAATCTCGCTCAGCTCAGCCGGCCAAGCCTTGGCGGAACGGGCTCGAAAGCGACATGAAATAGTGGTTAAGTTTCTTATCGCCATCGGTGTCGACTCCAAAACCGCAGCTCTGGATGGCGAAGGAATCGAACACCATGTCAGCCCCAAAACGCTGGCGAAGATGAAGCAATTTGTAGAATCACAAAGATGAGCCGTCATGCACGTGAATGAGGGGCTCGAGCGATACATGCGTGTTGTGAGTCCGGTGGCGGGCGATTATGTTCGCTAGCTCAGCAGAAAATCAAATAGCTTGAAACGGAGCCGATCTTGAAATACTTTTTGTTCGTAGTTGCAGTCGTAGTCACTTTACAACAACATTGCGGCGCGCAGACGCCTCGTGCCGAAGAGCTTGACTATCAAGTTGGCCGTTGGCGCGACGACGTGATCGTCACCCCAGTGAATCAACTGCTAACCCCTTTTGGCAATCAAGTCGAATTGCCGGGCATGAGGCCTCAAGCGTTAGCATTGTCACCCGATGGTAAGCTGTTGTTAGTGGCTGGTAAGACGAATGAGTTAGTCGTCATCGACGCAGCGTCCGGCGAAGTCAAGCAGCGGGTGGCTCTGCCTGAAGAGAGTCGTACTACACCCCCCACGGATGAAGCCTCGGCGAACATCCTTAAGCCCGATAAGGCTGGGCAAGTCAGCTACACCGGACTGATCTTTTCAGCAGATGGTAAACGCGTTTTCATGAGCAACGTAGCGGGCTCAGTTAAAGTTTTTTCAGTTAGCACAACGGGTGTGGTTACCCCGTCTCACACCTTACCACTCCCTCCAGCCGCCGCGCCGCGCCGCAAAGCAGAAATCCCCAGCGGACTTGCACTCAGCTCGGATGGTTCGTCACTGTTCGTTTGCGGCAACCTGTCGAATCGCTTGCTACAGATCGACAGCCAGACCGGCGAACTGAAAAGAAGCGTTGATGTGGGAGTCGCGCCTTACGATGTCGTGATCGTGGGCAACAAAGCCCTGGTTAGCAACTGGGGAGGACGTCGCCCAGGAACTGGCGATCTGGTCGGCCCCGCTGGTCGCGGAACAGTCGTGCGCGTCGATACGCTTCGCCACATTGCCAGCGAAGGGTCGGTAAGCGTGGTGGACCTGCTTACTGGCAAAGTTACGAAAGAATTGCTCACCGGATTACACGCCAGTGCACTCGCCGTTTCACCAGATCGCAGGTATATCGTATGCGCAAACGCAGGAAGCGATCACTTAAGCCTGATCAATATCGCTGAAGAACGTATCGTCGAAACAGTTTGGACAAAACCAAGTCCAGCAGATCTGTTCGGTGCAAGCCCCAACGCATTGGCATTCGACCCAAGCGGCAAACGTTTGTATGTCGCCAATGGAACTCAAAATGCGGTGGCCGTTATGGACTTTGATCCCGAAGACAAAGGCGAGACAAAAGTTGTTGGCTTAATACCGGTCGGATGGTTCCCCGGCGCAGTTGTTTTTGATTCGCATCGTTCGCAGCTCTGCGTTGCAAATATCAAAGGCTTGCCCATTAAACCTAAGAAGCAAGCTAGCGGGGCGGCAGGATTTAACTCCCATCACTATCACGGTTCCATCTCACTCGCCAAGTTGCCCGCCAACGCAGATGAACTCGCCATGTTATCCGAGCGGGCCGCAAAGAATATGCGACGCGGTGCAATCGCGGAAGCCGCTCTACCACCACGCGAAGGCGTTGCTCCTAAAGCAATTCCCGAACGCATTGGAGAACCGAGTCTTATTAAGCACGTCGTTTACATCTTGAAAGAGAATCGCACTTTCGACCAAGTCTTCGGAGCTCTTGAACAAGGCCGCGGTCAGGCAGATCTCTGTATCTTTGGAAAAGAGATCACACCGAATCAACACAAGCTCGTCAACGAATTTGTACTGCTCGATAACACCTACTGCAACGGCATCCTAAGCGCAGATGGTCACCAGTGGAGCACCACCGCATTTAGTACCGACTACATGGAAAAGAGCTTTGCAGGGTTTCCTCGCAGCTATCCTGACGGCATGGGCGACGATGAAGTTGACGCGCTCGCTTACTCACCCGCTGGATTCATTTGGGACAACGCACTAGCTGGCAAAAAAACCATCCGCAACTATGGCGAGTTCATGAAACCGAAAGTGCGTTATCGCGACCCGGCTAAGAAGGGTTCACCAAATTACCTCGCTTGCTATCGAACCTGGAAAGGAGAAAGCGACGAAGTGATCTTTGAAAGCGAGCCGGGCATTGAGACGATTCGCCCATTCTCTCCTACCGACTACGTCGGCTGGGGAATGTCGGTGCCCGACCAGTATCGCGCCGACTTTATTATCAAAGAACTGGCGGCTTATGAAGCCCAAGGGGAGTATCCTAACTTGGTCATCATTTGCTTGCCGAATGACCATGGCAGCGGCACGGCCGTGAATTGCCCCACGCCAGCCAGTTGCATGGCCGATAATGATCTGGCTTTCGGACGAATCGTCGAAGCCCTCAGCCATTCCAAGTTCTGGCCCGAGATGGCGATCTTCGCGATTGAAGACGATCCTCAAGCCGGCTGGGACCACGTTAGCGGCTACCGTACAACCGCTTATTGCGTGAGCCCTTACACCAAGCGAGGCGTAACCGTTGGTACCCAGTACAACACCAGCAGCATCCTGCGAACGATGGAACAGATTCTAGGCTTGCCCCCCATGAATCAATTCGATGCCAGTGCAAC